>JAUYEQ010000384.1 GCA_030691295.1 Bacteroidota bacterium | reverse complement strand
ATACATACTGCGAAAGCAAAGTGTTAAAAAGTGCCGATGGTAAAAGTTTTAATTATTCGCCGCAGGGTCAGTTAACATCATTCAGCGAAACGGACAATGGACGCTCAGTTAAAAAGGCAAAAGATGCAGAGAAACCGCTTGGTGAATGGAATACTGTAGATTTATACTGTTTCGGACAAACTGCTGTTCACGTGGTAAACGGAATCGTGGTAATGATCAACACCAATTGCAGTAAAGTTGAAAACGGCTTAAAAATACCGCTTATAAAAGGGAAAATCCAGTTACAATCGGAAGGTGGCGAGTTTTTTATCAGGAAAATAGAAATTGAAAAAATCAAGGGCATACCTTCTGAATTTCTAAAATAATACTGAAAATATTAGAACTGTTTTGAATACAACGAGTTCCACCTTAACAATCTGATGATTAAATACATCAAATTTTATTTTGACAGTATGTTTATTGAAATTTTATTCGTTTATTTATAACGATTATAAATAATATAGCTAGAAAGATATGAAAGGAAAGATTAAGAAGCTATTTACGATATCCGAGAAAGAGGGTAAGTATTTTGATGACAAACACGAATGTATCGAATTGGTAAGTTGTCATTTTGATGGAACAAACTGCGCGGCACAAAGGGCACTTATAAATAAAAAGATGCTCACCTCACGCAGGTTATGGTTGAACAAAAACTACGAACATTCAATTGCGGAACTAAAAAGTGCATTTTACAACACAGATGAATTAGATCAATCAACCTGTCTGCAATGTGCTAAACTTTTTCGCACAACAATCACCCAATCAATGGAAAACATCCATGAAGACCTTCATAAAATGACTACCGGGTTTTTCAATATCCAACATTACAAATCACACTACATACTGGCAACCAGCGTTTTAAAGGAATTCAAAGAAGTAAGCTAATTTCCCCTGAACTTTTCCAATTCCGCGTGTACTGAAAGGAAAAAGTTCAGCTATGGATCAGCAACGAATCAACAACCTTACCGGATGGGCCGTTTTCTGCACCTCACTTTTCGTTTACATTTTCACCCTCGAACCAACCCTAAGCTTGTGGGATTGCGGCGAATTCCTGGTTTCGGCTTATAAACTCGAAATCAACCATTCGCCCGGAGCGCCATTGTTTATGCTTCTGGGACGGGTTTTTTCGCTGTTCAGTTTTGGCGATCCGGGAAAAGCTGCTTACACAATTAATCTGGTTTCGGCAGTTTCGAGCGCCGCAACTATTCTGTTTCTGTTCTGGACGATTGTCTGGCTGATTTCAAAGCTTGAACAAAAACAAGGAAAAACATTCCCGCTACTCCTGAAATTTGGAGCCGCAGCCATCGGTTCTTTGTCGTTCGCTTTTACGGATTCGTTCTGGTTCTCGGCAGTTGAGGCCGAAGTTTATGCACTTTCGTCGTTGTTCAGCGCCGTTATTCTGTGGGCAGCCACCCGTTGGGAGCGCGAAGCCGACGAGCCCAATTCTTCAAGGTGGATTGTCCTGATATTTTTCCTGACCGGGCTTTCCATCGGAGCGCATTTATTGAATTTGCTGGTAATTCCGTCAGTCGGCCTGATCATCTATTTCCGAAAATACAAGTATTCGCTAACAGGACTGTTCGCCGCCCTCATCATCAGCGGAATTGGAATTATTACTTTACTAAAAATATTGATTCCGGGACTACTTGATCTTTCAAAAAATCTGGAACTGTTTTTTGTCAACGAACTTCAATTTCCCATTCATTCAGGATTGTTCACCTACCTCATTTTGCTGATTGGTGCCATCACCGCAGGATTGTTTTACACACACCGCAAACAATTGCCAGGGCCAAATCTGGCTGTTTTTTGCCTTACATTTCTGCTGATTGGTTATACTTCCTATGTAGCAACCATCGTTCGGGCATCTGCCGGAGTGCCCATCAATCAGGGAAATCCGGAAACTACATTCAGTTTATTGAATTACCTGAACCGCGAGCAATACGGAACACGCCCGATTTTGTACGGAGCAAACTTCGGGTCAACAGTAACAGGTTATCAGGAAAGAAACACATGGATTGCCTCCAAAGGAAAATACATCAAAAGCCAATTGAATCCTGATATTGAGTACGATAAAAATACGGTCGGGTTCTTTCCACGGATGCACAGCAGCGATCCCGGACATCTGGAATCGTATAAAAACTGGGTCGATTTAAAAGGACGGAAGATTCCGGTTCAGGGTGAGGAAGGGAAATTGACCAGTACAATCGTTCCAACCTTTCAGGATAACGTTTCTTTCTTCCTGAAATACCAACTTGGATTTATGTACCTGCGTTATTTTATGTGGAATTTTGCCGGACGACAGAACGATATTCAGGGCAACGGCGATCCACAAAACGGGAACTGGCAATCCGGATTTTCCTTTATCGACAATCAAATTGCAGGTCCTCAAACGCATCTTACTTCGGCTGCAAAAGAAAACAAAGGCCGTAACTCCTATTATTTCCTACCATTGCTGATTGGCATTTTTGGTATCTGTTTTCAATACAAGAACGACTCGCAGAACTTTTTAAGCGCTGGCTTGCTCTTTCTCCTGATGAGCTTTGCACTGGTGGTTTACCTCAACGAAATACCAAACACTCCACGCGAACGCGATTACGTGTACGTCGGCTCATTCTACGTTTTCTGCATCTGGATTGGCCTGGGTGTTTTGTCCATTTTCAGTCAACTTCAGAAACTATTGAAAGAACGAATGGCGACACTTTCTGCATTGGTTATCTGCCTTGCAGCTTCTCCCATCTTACTTCTGGCACAAAACTTCGACGATCACAACCGCTCCGGAAGATATTCTGCCCACGATTTAGCCCGAAACTACCTGGAATCGTGCGAAAAAGATGCGATCTTGTTTACCCATGCCGACAATGATACCTATCCGTTGTGGTATTGTCAGGAAGTGGAAGGCATCCGGCGCGATGTTCGCGTAGTGGTAATGCCCTATTTACAGGCAGAATGGTACATCAAGCAATTACAGCGAAAGATGTACCGGAATGAAGCGCTGAAAATGACCATCCCATTGGAAAAATATCAATCGGGGCAACTTGATTACGTGTATGTTTTGCCGAAAATTGAAACAGAACAACCGCTGACCGACATTCTTGAATTCGTGGCCAGCGACTCGTCAAAAACCAAATTAACTGTTGAAGGACAGAAGCAAATCAGTTACATTCCTGTTGACAAAATGAGACTGGAAATGCACGGAAAAGAACCCATTCATCTGGAATTGAAGCAACGCGCCATCAACAAAGGAGATCTGGCTTTTTGGGACATTATTGCCACAAACAAAGGGAAACGCCCGGTCTGTTTCACTGCATTCGTTGATGCGGAGGAACACGGATTAAAAGACCACCTTATTTTCGACGGACTTGTTTTCAGGCTGACCGATCAGAAAACCGACAGCAATTCGGTAATAAACATGGGAAAAATTGAGACTGAAAACCTTTACAAAAACCTGATGCAAAAATGCAACTGGGACAACTTAGCTGATCCCGATGTTTATTTCGACTGGCACCACCGCCGGATGCTGGCCAGTATGCAAATACGCAATGCTTTTTACCGCTTAGCCAAAAGTCAGACAGAAGAAAATCAAACCACCAAAGCCATTGAAGTATTGAAGAAAGCAGAACAAACCGTTAGTTTAAAACTTTGGCCGGTGGACTATCAAAGTATTCTGATGGCTCAGCTTTATGCCCAAAACGGACAAAAACAATTGGGCAAAAATCGGTTTAAGGAATTGGCTGCATCGCTCGAAGAAGGACTAATTTATTTCGGGTCATTCTCTTCCAACCAGAAAAAATCCATTGTTGATGACGCCGGATATCAACTTTTCTTGTACAACGAGATGATCAGGCAAGCTGCGGATACACTCTCCGAGGATGAATTGACCAGTATGAAGGGAAAGTTGATGGCATTTGTGGAAAAATTGGAGTAAAAAACGAGGCTGTCTCAAAAGTTTAAATTTCGACAATCTTTCTCTGTGAGACTCTGTGGAGAATTCTGTTAAACTCTGTGGTTCAACTCTTTAGTCTTTTACCACAGAGTTACACAGAGAAAAACCCAGAGTAACACAGAGTTTTGAGACAGCCTCTATTTTCCTAAGCAGGGAATTTTAATTTCCTGCGCATCCGTTTAGATTTTCCTGCGCAGTAAATTATTTTTTGTGCGCATAAAAATTATTTCTGTGCGCATCGTTTTATTTCACCTTGGCAATTGCCTCCAAAACCCTCTCCGGCGTCATTGGCAACTGGTATAATCTTGCGCCACAGGCATCGAAAACGGCATTGGCAATTACGCCACCCATGCAAATGATTCCCGGTTC
>JAUYEQ010000367.1 GCA_030691295.1 Bacteroidota bacterium | reverse complement strand
CGGAAACAACAAACGAACCAGTATAGGTGTTGACGAAACGCTAACTCACCTTAAAACAGTACCTCCCGAAGTATCCGGAAAATGGATCGAAAAACTGAAGGAATCAGGTTGTAATAAAGCAAAAATAGGATAATCTGTATCGTTTTGTAAGGAAAAGACATTCGGTAATATATTTAAACACAGCTTATGCCAACATCGCTTCTGCCCGTTCGCCGTTTTTATCGATCGTGACAACCACCACTTTATCGTCAGGTTTTAATGAAGTTTCAAAAACAAACGGTTTGCTTCTCAGGGTTTGAGGTTTGTGCTCAATTTCTCCAGCCTTTTCGCCATTTACCAGAACTTCATATGATTTAACGGCTGCATCGCCTGCAAAAGCGGTGTCCCACAAAAGTTGGGTTTCTGTTTTCCGAAGGTGTCCGGGAGCAGTTAAACCAACCTTGTCGATCTGGAAATAGTTGGAGTTGGCTTTCACCAGCGTTGCCTGTTCTTCGATCCTGATCCTTTCATTTTCAGGCATTCCGTTGGGTTCAATTTGGGAGGCATAAAAATTCTGAACCAACTGGCATTTCATCGGATCTTCATCAATTTGACCGATGCCAATAATGGCGGTGTGAATTCCGGGAGTAGTCAGCGAATATTCAACCAGAGGACGGCTGGGCAATTCGGGCGTACCAACTTTGCGGAATACATCTTCAGGTTTCTGCGACCAGCGTGGTTCCTTGTGGTACAAGGCCGCATCGGCAAACACCTTCATGGCAATGATTCCCATGCCTTTTGCAGCAGCAACGGGTATTACATTGTGCTGCATGTTGTATTTGGTTTTATCGTTTGCATTGATGGCGACCAACATCCCTTCCAGAATTCCATATTCGTCGCGCTGAATCATTTCAATCATTGCCGGAGGATTGGCATGTCCTGAAAAGCCGATGTGACGGATCAGTTTTTCATTTTTAGGGTTCATCCCGGTCAGGTTGGTTCCATCGCGAAGATCACGAAGGGCGACCAAAGCTCCGAAATTTCCGTTGGGATCGAGTGGAGTTTCAAGCCCTTCGTAGAGCACATCAATTTCATCGGTATTGTGCAGGGTATGAATCAAAACCATGTCGAGGTAAGCGCCTTCAGGATATGCACCCTGATTGTCGCCAAAAATCTGGGTGAGCGAGCGTTTCACATCATCCACCGCACACTGCACTTCAGGCATACCGTTCGACCAGTTGTTGACGTTTTCCCTTTCCGTCCACCCCGGTTTTCCCCAGCGCATGCAGGTTTTGCTGGTCAGCCAGATTGATTTCCGCAGTTTTTCATCGTAGTTTGCTTCTCCGGGAATCAGGTTCAGTGTTTTGAAAGCCTTGTTGTAATTCAGCTGACTGTCGGCATATAAGTTGGAAGTGTCATAATAATTGATCCCCATCTTGAACGCTTTGAGGATAATCGGCACAGGATCGACATCAGCAGGTGTCCATTGCAGCGAAGCCTGTCCTCCAAGGGCAAGTGTGGTCACCTCAAAATCGAAGTTGCCAAATTTGCGTTTCATGGGCGAGGGCATTTTTTCGGTTGTACAACCGGCCATTGATAACATGGAAACCCCGGCAGTGGTGGCGGCAGATACTTTGATAAAACTGCGGCGCGATAAAGGATAGTTTTTCGGTGTGTTCATGGAGTCAGGTTTTAAAATTTGTTTAAAATTACACAAAAATCCGCTTATATTTGTTTTCTAACCAAACACATTAAACTTATCCAACATGAAGAAAATCATTTTGATACTCGCGCTGTTGATGGCTTCCGGATTCTATCAAACCAATCAGGCAAAATCAAAGCAGTCTGGTAAAAATTCCCGAGAGAAGATATTTACCTAAATTGAGCGATTTGCTTTGAAAAAGATAAAAGATAGCTTGCTTATTAAATTGATAATGAGTATTTTAGAAGTGACAAAACAAATAATTTACTCATCACCATTTAGGTGCACAAGACTATCTTTTATGACTGCTA
>JAUYEQ010000361.1 GCA_030691295.1 Bacteroidota bacterium | reverse complement strand
ACAGGCATTTTTACGATTATTTCCTCTTGATATTTCCAACTCCATATGGGAATCGTTCCGGACGGCTCAACATTGAATTTGCTTCGTCATCGTTTTCGAAACGTTCGGTGCCTGGGTTCCAGTTCAACTTACGGTTCAGTTTCATTGAAATGTGCGTAATCAGGCAGATTGAACAGGCGCGGTGACCAATTTCAGCAGGAGAAATAGGCTGTTTTTTAGTTTGAATACATTCCAGCCAATTGCCGTGCTGCTCATCGCTTTTGTATAGATGAATCTCGTTTTCGCCAATTACTGAAGTTAAAATCTTCGGATCGCTGGCATCCAGCGCTTTGCTGCTTTTGGCTTTTGAAACCGGATCGCTGGCCGAAGCGGTATAATCGCCGCGCGAAACAAAAATCCACCCTTCGGTTCCTTCATATCTGATTCCGTTGGTATAGCCACCACTGGTGTACATTGTGATGCCATTTGCATATTCTGCTTTGGCCATAAAATCGCCGTGAACATCCCACAATCCTGCTTTTGGAAATTCAGCCACTGACTGAATCGAAATCGGTCCGGTTAATTCGGTATCCATTCCCCAGGCAGCCGAATCGTAATGATGCTGTCCCCAACCGGTAATCATTCCGGCGCCAAATTGCTCGCGACGCAACCACCCCGGACGTCCGTATCCCACCTGCGGGTGAACGCCAATTTCGGTATAAGGAACAAACGGAGTTTCGCCCAGCCATGCATCGTAGTTGAATCCTTTTGGTACCGGCATTTCAGCGGCTTCAGGACCGGCAGGATCGCCCGGCAAACCAATTTTTACGGTGTGAAGTCGCCCAATTCTTCCGTTGCGAACCAATTCGGCAGCCACACGGAATTGCGGCGATGAGCGTTGCTGTGTTCCAACCTGAAGGATGATTCCTTTTTCTTTGACGATGTCGGCCATAATACGGCCTTCGGCAACAGTTAGCGAAGTAGGTTTTTGTACATAAACATGTTTCCCGGCAAGGGATGCTTCTATCACAGGCTGTGCATGCCAATGGTCGGGAGTACTGATAACAACCGCATCAATGTCTTTATTCAGGAGCATTTCTTTGTAATCGTCGTACATTTTGGCGTTGACGTAGTTATCCTGCCCGGTTTTCTTTTTGTAGAAATCATCCACTAATTTCTTTCCATCAAGCAAACGATTTTTATCCAGATCGCACACGGCCATCATTCGGGCAACTTCGTGTTGCATGGTTCCGGGCATATCGTGGTCGCGTGCAATACGGCCGCAACCAATCTGACCGATGTTGATTTTATTGCTTGGTGCATTTTTGCCCATCACACTCGATGGAATAATGGTTGGCAATATGATAGCGCCGGCAGTTCCGGCACTCACTTTTTTTAAAAAATTACGTCGTTCCATGGATTTAGAATTTGTGATTTAGTTTGATATTACATCTCCTTATTTTAATGATATTGAACCCTTTCAGGGTTCAGCGTCCAACTTCATTTTGTCCCACCAGTTTCACCGGTGGTTATTCATATTTAAGTCCTTCGGACTTTCCCAAAAGAACCAGAATTTATTGCTCAAGCGCCAACTTGAAACCTGAAACTTGGAACCTTTATTGCGCTGCATACTTCTTAAATTCCTCTGCAATCTTTGCTGTTTCGTTTGTTCCGGCATGTACCAAAACACGGTATTTCAGTTTGATGGTTTCGCCTTTTTTCATCACGGAAGCTTTGTCGTCGGCTGGCCAGTACATTGGTGTTGGCGAGAAAAATCCGTAGTCGCGGGTAAACCATGGCGACGGATACCATTCGTTTGACGGATGTTGCATAATTGCCATTCCTTCTGTTTTATCACCTCTTGTTCCGTAACAGTCGATCCACGGCGAAGGCTTCCCAAATGTACCTTTTTCACCTTTTTCACCTTCCGCATTGATCATTGTTCCACCATTTGTAACAGCCAGCGCAGGATCCATCCTTCCGGAGAAAAGTGAATGATTTGTTTTTTCAATGGTCACGTCCATCAGCATTTCCATCTGCACCTCAAAATCGATCTGGTAAATTTCAGGAGAAGGAGCCGAGATGGTAATTTTCCTGAAATCTTTAACCGGAGCATTCGCACCGGGACGCCTCCAGATACATTCATTTTCGATCACGACTCGTGGGCCGTCATTTTCGATGATATCTTCACGAAGCGAGATGATTTGCCCGCGTTCCAGACCTTCCTGCCAGTAATTGCCGCCATTTACCCGATCGCATCCAAAGAACAGTGAACTGTGATGCGGATAGGTTCCGTTTCTCATCGAAGTGACAGACACTCCCGAAGGACCATTTACAGGATAGAAAAAAGGGTATTTTTCGTCTGACGAGAAAATGTAACTGGTAAAGAAAAGATTGCCGATGGTTACATCAATTTTCGACCCTTTTTTAACAGCCGAAATTTTGGTTTGTGCCTTAATTGATCCGGCAAAAAGGGCAAGTGCCAAAATGTTGATAAAGATTAATTTAAGTTTCATAGCGTATGCAATGTTTAAATGGTTGAATTGTTAAATGGTTACTGGCGGCTGGCAAAAGTGCTTTGTTTAATGGTTCCTGTCTTGCCAGTGGCCAGTGGCTAGCTGCCAGAGACTGACCAAAAAATTATTTCAAAATCGTTATCCCTGGCGGATTGGCGAATGCCTGCCAGTAATTTTCTGCTTCTTCTGCAGTCATTTTTCCGTCGAAAACAATCAATCTGTATTTTAAAGTATAGTCGTTGCCCTTTTCGATCATCCAGTCTTTGTGACGAATCGGACAGAACTCAAAAAACATGTCGCCGCGACCACCGTTGGCATCCATTGGCCAAACACGCATTGGTTCAGGGTGCATCCGGTTGGCAGGAAAACTCAGAAACAATATTCCGGAGCGACCTTCTTTTGTTGCTGATTCTCCATCCACAATACACCAGCGGGCATTGCTGCCATCTGCATCTTTACGGTCTTTACCTTCCGAAGTTAACACTGAACTGATGTCTTTGGTCCATTTTTCGGTAGCCCAACAGCCGATTCCTACGCCGTACCGATAGGCTGCCAGCAGAATTCCCGAATCGAGCGGAGTATTCAGCGTGCTGGCGTAATCGAACATGTACCGCTGATTATTCAGATTCCAGACGCGCACATCATACAATTCGTTCATCGCAACGGCGTCTGCGCCAAGAGCTCCAAAATCAATGTGTTCCTGAAGTGATTTGAATCCGGTGTAAACGGGGCCTTCTACTTGGGAAATGAGTCCGGCAAAGCGAACGGTTCCCTGACCTTTGTATAAATTCCAGAAATCAACTTCGCGCTTGCCGATGAAAGTCAATGTCCATGGATTCCAGATTCCGTAGTGATGATAATGGTCGGGTGCCTGAATGCGGGTGAGTACTTCGCCTCCGGGAGAATAAACCGGATGAAGGAAAGCTGACCGTTTAAAAAGTGGACTAACTCCTTTGGGCGGATTCACCGTTTCGATCTGGTAACTCAAAATCGGTTTTTCGCCAAATGTCAGGTTTAATGCTCCGTCTTTTTTGGTGGCGCTGATTCCGGCTTTAAAAATTTGCGGACTCACGGTTTTCCGCAGTACAAAAGTGCGTTTGGTATTTTTGAGCGTTTGCCCGTTTAAAATAAACCAGAGTTTGGCTCCTGAAGCGGGTTCCAACTGAAATGGGACAGCAGTTTCCGTTTTCCCTTTCACTTCAAAAAGCGCAAGTTTCAGAGAATCGGTGTTGTAATTAAACTGATCAACCGATAAACTGACAGGGCAATCAATTCGGTCAGTGTTTCCGGCGGAAACCTCAAATTTCAGAAGATCCTGAGCCGAAACATGAAGAGCAAACAGTACAAGTGTTAAAAGTGAGAATATCCTCATTGATTTACTATTTAGTGGTTTACAAAGTTGTCGTTGTTATCGGGTTATTGTTGTCATTTGAGTAACTGCGACTGTGAACTGCGACTTTTCCCATTTCCAGTCTCCGTTCTCCTATTTTCTATTTCTTCCTTCCAATTTCTTTATGGTTTCAATAAAAGCCTGCATGTTTTCGGTCGGAACATTTTGTGGAACTCCGCCACCGCACGACCAGATGATGCCTTTTTTATCCTGAACTTCGTTCCACATTTGTTCTGTTTGCGCCCTCACTTCTTCAGGAGTAGCGGCTGCCAGCACATCGCGCGGAGGAAGGTTTCCAAGAAGCGCAACTTCCGGTCCTGCCAGTTCGCGAATTTCGTTGATGGAATGTTCGAAGCTAAAATTAAACAAATTAACGCCAATTTCTTTCAGAAAAGGCGTGCTGATTAATCCCTGGGCATCGTTGTGAAAAAAGCGGATTTTGGTTTCGAAGGCAGCAAAAATCGGAGTCAGGTAAGGAACCACAAATTCGCGACACTCGTCTTCGCCAACAAAACCAACGATATCGTCCAAAACCAAAATTCCTTCAATAGATGGGAATTGTTCTTTCTGATGCCGCAGCCAATCGATCGTAAATTCAGAAATGACTTTTAAAAGTTGATGAGCCTCTTCAGGATTCATCATCAGCGCCATCATAAATTCGGTGGTTCCCATCAGGAAAGTGGCAATATTCAATGGTCCGCGGGCAATGGCAAACTTGATTTCGTGCCCCATTTCATTGATGGAAGGTTCAAATTCCTTCAGGCGTTGAATGATAAATGGCAACAAACCATCCAGTTTCGGGTTGGGTTTTTTAATCGCAGCAATGTCTTCAATCGAATGAATGGTTTTATCGGCGTGGGGCAAATTGCTTTCGTACCAAACCTGTTTGGCCCCAAAAGCAGAAGGCTCGCTACACATGCCATATTCCGACCAAAACCCGGGAAGAAAAATTGTTTCAGGAAAAGTTTCGATTACTTTTTTGTTGGTCTCGAACCACTGTTTTCCGCTGGAGTAATAATCGAGTGTAGAAATGCCCGCCCACCCAGGCAGCCAGGGGGAGTCGATGATGAAGCCGACAGGCGCCGGTCCGTTGTGTTTTCGGTTGACGACATTAACCAGCAAGTCCCATTGTTCGTTTGTCATGTTGATCGTTTAGCAGTTTTCTCAAAAATAGCTGTTTCACGACACAAATACCAGTACTATTTTAATCACAATTAGTACTATTTTAGCACGACTTAAAAAGTACCCCAATGAAGATAATGCACGAACAAGTCAGCTTTCCGCCGCGAACGATGCTGAAAGTTAAATGGGACGACTTTCCTCATTTCACTTATCCGTGGCATTTTCACAGCGAATTCGAAATTGTGTATATCCTGAAAAGTTCAGGGAAACGCTTTGTTGCCGACAGTGTTGAACCTTTTGGTGAGGGCGACCTGACACTGATGGGCAGCAATCTTCCGCATTTTTGGAAAAGTGAAGACAATCCTTCAGAAACAGAAAACATGCATGTGAATGCCATTGTGGTTCAGTTTCACAAAGATTTTTTCAGGGACGAAATAAATACATATCCCGAATTTCACAGGATCAACGAACTGTTAAAAATGGCAGCGCGCGGAGTTCATTTTCCGCAGCAAGGCAATGAGAAGATCGGGAAAATGCTTAAACGGATGTTAAAAATGAAAGGACTTGAACGGATGCTGTATTTCATCCAACTGATGGACACCATGGCCCGGACTGCGAATTTCAGGATCCTTGCCAGCAGTGCCTATCAGCTTGAAGATCATACGGAACTGAACAGCCGCCTCGACAAAATCATGCATTTTATAAATACCAACTATCAGCGAAAAATTACACAGGATGAAATTGCCACCCGAATTGGAATGACATCTGTTGCTTTTTGTCGCTATTTCAAGGAAAAAACAGGAAAAGGTTTTATCTTTTTCGTAAATGAAATGCGCATTGGCTATGCCTGTAAACTGCTGATTGAACATCATTTGTCTATTTCGCAGATATGCTTCGAGTGTGGGTTCAACAACCTATCGAATTTCAACCGGATGTTTAAACGGCAAACCGGACATACACCGGGCGAATACCAGCAACAATTTGTGAAAGCGACTGTTTAATTCATTTACGATTGGACGATTTACTATTTAC
>JAUYEQ010000347.1 GCA_030691295.1 Bacteroidota bacterium | reverse complement strand
TTACGCCCATCAAAGAAATTCCGGTAACATCGGTTAAAGATCAGTATCGCTCAGGTACATGCTGGTCGTTTTCAGGATTGGGATTGCTGGAAGCAGAGATGTTGCGGTTGGGAAAACCGGAAGTTGATCTTTCTGAGATGTTTATCGTTTATCATACCTATTCAGAAAAAGCTGTAAAATATGTACGGTTACACGGAAACCTGAATTTTAGTGCTGGTGGCGCTTTTCACGATGTCACCAATGTGATCAGAAAATATGGAATTGTTCCTGAGGAAGCATATTCAGGTTTAAATTATGGTGAAGAAAAGCATGTACACGGTGAACTTGATCGCGTATTGCTCGAAAATGTAAAAGCAGTTGTTGGAAATCCGAATAAAAAAATATCAACTGTTTGGCAGGAATCATTGAACAACACGCTTGACAATTATTTTGGCGAACTTCCTGAAAAATTTAATTACAAGGGTAAAGAATATACTCCTCACAGTTATGCTTCGGAATTTATTGGTTTAAATATGGACGATTATGTGGAAATTTCCTCCTATACACATCATCCGTTTTACAGCAAGTTTATCATCGAAGTACCTGATAACTGGTCGTGGGACGAGGTTTACAATGTTCCGGTAAACGAGTTGGAAGAGATTATTGACAATGCAATCAATACCGGTTTTACGGTTGCATGGGCTGCCGATGTGAGCGAAAAAGGTTTTTCAACTTCGCAGAAAGGGGTGGCGGTTGTTCCTGTTATCGACAAAGCCAATATGACAGATGCCGAAATCAGCAAATGGGAAAAACAGAAAGAGAAGGAGAAAAATGAAGAACTGTATAGATTGTCGAAACCCGGAATGGAAAAGGTAATTACACAGGAAATTCGTCAGATTGATTTTGATAATCATCAGACAACAGATGATCATGGAATGTTGATTGTTGGAACTGCGAAAGATCAGGTTGGCAACCTTTATTACAAGGTCAAAAATTCGTGGGGCGATTACAATGATTTTGGCGGCTATTTTTATGCCTC
>JAUYEQ010000343.1 GCA_030691295.1 Bacteroidota bacterium | reverse complement strand
AAAAATTAAACTTCTTTCCACAAAAATTGGACAAGGGCTATCAATTCCGCTTTAATCAAAATTTTGAAGAAATTAATATTAAGACAGAAGATCAGAAGTTACTAAATGGATTATTATTTAAGTCCGACAGTTCAAAAGGATTAATATTCTATTTACATGGAAATGCTGGTTCTTTGAGTTCATGGGGAGAAGTGGCAAAGATATATACAAGTTTACATTTTGATGTTTTCATGTTGGACTATCGTGGTTTTGGGAAAAGTGAAGGCTCAATTAGTAGTCAAAGTCAAATGTTTAAAGATGTGCAAATTGCGTATGACAAAATGTTGAAATCATATAGTGAAAATGAAATTATTGTTTTAGGTTATTCTATTGGGACTGGACTTGCGACAAAATTAGCTTCAACAAATAATCCCAAACTATTGATTCTGCAAGCTCCCTATCTCAGCCTGACAGATTTGATGCAACATACATTTCCTGTCATACCAATGTTTATGCTAAAATATAAGTTTGAGACTGACAAGTATATTAAAGATTGCAAAATGCCAATTGTGATTTTTCATGGAGACCGCGATGAAGTAATATATTACGGCTCCTCATTAAAACTAAAAAAACAGTTTAAAAGTCAGGATACTCTTATAACACTTATTGGACAAGGACATAATGGAATGACAAATAATCCAGATTATGAAACTGGAATCCGGAAAATATTAAACAGGAAATAAAAAACAAACGCAATAAAGCAAAATAACCTGCCAAGTCGGGTTTCACTGCTTCGTTGGCAGAAAATTGAAATTTTGGAATGCAATACTTCGCAGGAAGTTCATCGGGTAACTCCAATTCTTCGTGAAGTTGCGAGTGAACGTAAGTTTTGAAGACAATATGTTACATTTCAAATGATTATGGACGAAATTTTAAATTTGTTGTATAAACACCATGTCTGATAAATTCCAAAATAAATACCGGATACCATCTGCCCGATTGCAAAATTGGGATTATGGATGGAATGCTGCCTATTTTATAACCATTTGCACCCAAAACAGGGAATGTTATTTTGGTAAAATTGTTGATGATCAAATGATTTTATCCGAAATCGGTACCATTGTCCAACAATATTGGAATGCAATACCAACCCATTTCCCTTTCGTTGAATTGGGTGAATTTGTTGTGATGCCCAATCATATCCATGGAATAATAATAATCAATAAGCCGGATGATGGACGGTATATTGAAACGCCATCCGTTGAAACGCCATCCGTTGAAACGACGCCATCCGTTATTGAAACGCGATCCGGTGTAGAGACGCCCAATTTGGGCGTCTCTACCATGCCCACGAACAAAATTGTCGCCGCAACCGAACACATCCCCGCCATGCCCACGAACAAAATCATCCCCGCCATCCCTGTGAATGAAATCATCCCTGCAACCGCGATCATTCCAACAAACCGAACCGCCGCTGCATCGGAAAAATGGAATCCGGGAACATTGGGTGTAATATTGAAATAAAATAAATTGATTGATCGTTATTTTTCATCCTTTTCGGCCAGCAAAACATCATTTACCGATCCATGCAACAGCAGCAGACGTTTGGCTTTTACCTCATCGTAGCCCAGTTCGGCGATAATCATGCGGGTTCCGCGGTTAATCAGTTTTTGGTTGGTCAACTGCATGTTCACCATCTTGTTGCCTTTCACGCGTCCAAGTTTAATCATCAGTGAAGTGGTAATCATATTCAGGATTAACTTTTGCGAAGTGCCCGATTTCATCCGCGTGCTTCCGGTCAGAAATTCCGGGCCAACGATGGCTTCAATCGGAATTTCTACACTTTGTGCCAGGATACTGCCTTTGTTGTTCACGATACAGCCGGTCAGCAATCCTTCGGTGCGGGCTTTCTTTACGGCGCCAATCACGTAAGGCGTGCGGCCCGAGGCCGCAATTCCAACAATGGTATCCAGCTTATTTACCTGATACTTTTCAAGGTCTTTCCAGCCTTGTTCTTCGTCGTCTTCAGCCATTTCAACCGCTTTGCGAATGGCACGGTCGCCACCGGCAATAAGGCCAATTACCAAATCGTGGCCAACTCCGAAGGTTGGTGGAATTTCCGAAGCATCCAATATACCTAGTCGTCCGCTGGTTCCTGCACCGAGGTAGAACAAGCGTCCGCCTTTTTTCATGCGCTGATAGGTTTGTTCAACCAACTTTTCAATTTGGGGGATCGTTTGGTAAACTGCAGGGAGAATTTTCTTGTCTTCTTCGTGAATGCTTAATAAAAGCTCTTTTACCGATTTTTTTTCCAGATCATTGTACAATGAATCGGCTTCGGTGGTACTTTCTGTTGTCATTCTGTTAGTTGTTATAATATTTTTCCAATCCGTCAATCGGATCTTTAATGATTGTTGTTTCCTTAAACCCAAAATCGCTGGCCAAATGGTTCAGTATTTTACTGAAATAAAAGGCCACAGAACCGATAAATCCAATCGGGTAGTTGGTGTAATTCGGAATATGGCTGACATTTCGCTCGAAGAATTCCATGAAATTACGCTGCACAAACTTCTGGCAGTATGCTGAATCTTCGTGCTTCGATAAAAATGGGGTAAACTGCGCCAGAAACTGATTGGGTTTTTCGCTGCGATAAACACGGTTTAATGCCTCTTCCCATGTCAGATTGTATTGTTTTGCAAATTCGGCGCGCAAATTCGGCGGCATCACTTCTTTGAAATAATCGCCCAGTAATTTACGGCCCATCACGGCGCCACTACCTTCGTCTCCCAAAATAAATCCAAGTGGCGAAACTCCGCCGATGATTTCTTTTCCGTCGTACAGGCACACATTCGATCCTGTTCCCAGAATACAGGCAATTCCTGATTGGTTGCCGAACAAAGCACGGGCTGCACCCAAAACATCACTGTGTGCTTCAATCGTAGCTTGCGGGTATATTCTTGCAAGGGCATTTTTCACAATGTTGCCCTTTTCTTCATTAACTACTCCAGCACCATAAAAATAAATTTCCTGAATGTTTGTGCCGGTTTCAGGTGAAAGTGAGCTTGTCAGTTCCTGAAATATCTCTTCTTCGGTGCGGAAAAACGGGTTTAATCCGTGAGTTTTGATGTCCTTTGTCTTTCCCGGAGCTTCAATCAGTTTCCAGGCTGTTTTGGTCGATCCGCTGTCAGCAATTAATTTCATCGAGGGGCTGAATTTTAATTTAACGGTGTAAATATAAGGAATTAGATTTTAAAATAAATGTATCATATAACATGTATTACCAATATTTGTATAATTCATTAAATACACTATTTTTGGTTCGTGTTTAGAATGAAGGTCGAAAGTAAATAATTCCGTTTCGGAAGTGACTCTGATCAATTGATTTATAACTTTATCGGACTTAATTTTATTTCCTGATTTTCTGAATCCAAACCTGAAAAACCGATATGATGAGAACACTTTTCCTGATTGGTATGATTTGTCTGATTTCTTTGGGGATTTCCGCTTCGGGAGTTATCCGGATCAATCAACTTGGTTATTTGCCAAATTCAGTAAAGGTTGCAGTTTTTATTTCTGATCAGATCAGCGAACCTGCAAGCTTTCAACTAATTGAAACTCTTTCAGGAAAAATGGTTTTTGAAGGTAAAACAGAAGCTGCTGATGCGGCTGTTTGGGGGCAGAAAAGTGCTTTTAGGCTGAATTTTTGCGACTTCAGCAAGTCTGGCGGGTATTACCTGAAAGCCGGAAATGCCGTTTCACCTTCTTTCCGGATTGATACTGACGTATATAAAGGTACAGCCGATTTTGTCCTGAATTACATGCGCCAGCAGCGTTGCGGTTTCAATCCGTACCTGAATGATTCCTGTCACCTGCACGACGGAATTATTGTCGATCATCCGACCCGCACCGGAGAACAAATTGACGTGACCGGAGGTTGGCACGATGCCTCTGATTATCTACAATATACCACCACGTCTGCCAATGCAACTTATCAGCTGTTGTTTGCTTATCAGCAGAATCCAACCGCTTTTGGCGATCAGTTTCAGGCCAACGGAAAGCCCGGAAGCAACGGAATTCCTGATATTCTCGACGAAGCCCGCTGGGGACTGGAATGGCTGATGAAAATGAATCCGGCAAAGAATGAAATGTACAACCAGATAGCCGACGACCGCGACCACCGCGGATTTCGCCTTCCAAACAAAGATACCGTGAGTTACGGATTGGGGCCGCTGTTTCGTCCGGTGTATTTTGTGACCGGAAAGTCGCAGGGTTTGGGCAAACACAAGAACCGCTCGACAGGCGTTTCGTCATCTGCCGCCAAATTCTCCTCTTCCTTTGCTTTGGGCGCCTCCGTATTTAAAAATGTGGACCCAAAGTTTGCCGGTCAAATGCTCGAAAAGTCGCGCGAAGCCTGGGATTTTGCGAAATCAGATTTGGGAAATTTCCAGACAGCCTGCGTGGTTTCACCCTATTTTTATGAAGAAGATAACTATGTGGATGATATGGAATTGGCGGCTGCAACATTGATTCCTCTGAATAAACAGACTGATTTTCAGAAAGAAGCCAAATATTGGGGCGAACTGGAACCGGTAACTCCCTGGATGGAACTGAACCGTGGTCGCCATTACCAGTTTTATCCGTTTGTGAATCTGGGACATGCGCTGCTGGCTCAATCCAACGATCCTGCAATCGCCAGACAGTTTTCCGGATTGATGAAACAAGGGCTCGACCAATTGAAGAAATATGCCGGAAATGATCCTTTCCTGATTGGCGTTCCGTTTATCTGGTGCTCTAATAATCTGGTAGTTGCCGCCGCAACACAGGCAAAATTGTACCACAAAATAACCGGTGACAACAGCTACGAAGAAATGGAAGCGGCGCTAACCGACTGGCTTTTGGGCTGCAATCCGTGGGGAACTTCGATGATTTGCGGACTTCCGGCTGGCGGCGATTATCCTGCCATTCCTCATTCGTCGCTCACCTATATCCTGAAAGAAACCACTACTGGCGGACTGGTCGATGGCCCGGTTTATTCGCACATTTACAATGGTTTAATCGGAATAAGCTTAATGGAACCCGATGAATATGCCGCTTTTCAAAACGGAAAGGCGGTCTATCACGACGACATGGGCGACTATTCGACCAACGAGCCAACGATGGATGGAACCGCCAGTTTAAGTTATTTGCTTTCGTCGCTCGAAGCAGAAGCAGATAAGCAGGTTGTGCTTGATAATCAGGGCGCGGTGGTCAGAATGAATCCGGAAGAGAAGAAAGTTTACCTCATTTTTTCGGCGCACGAATATGCTGAAGGGGGAAAGGTGATTGCTCAAACGCTGAAAAAGAACAAGGCAAAAGCTTCGTTTTTCTTTACCGGAACTTTTTATAATAACCCTGAAAATAAGTCTCTTATTCAGGATTTGATTGCCTATGGACATTATTTGGGAGCACATTCCGATGCTCATTTGTTGTATGCCGACTGGACCAAACGAGATTCCACGCTGGTCACGCAGCAACAGTTTGCGGACGACCTGAAAGCCAACTATCAAAGATTGGCCGGTTTCGGAATTTCTCCTGAAAAAGCTTCAGTATTTCTGCCTCCGTACGAATGGTACAATGCTGAAAGTGTGGACTGGAGCCGACAAATGGGATTGAAAGTAATCAATTTTACTCCCGGAATCCGCTCCAATGCCGATTATACCACGCCGGACATGAAAAATTACCGTTCGTCGGAAACCATTCTGAACGACATCAAAACGTTTGAGAAGAAAGATCCACATGGGCTGAATGGCTGCATCATGCTGATTCATTTGGGAACAGCCCCCGAACGTACCGATAAGTTTTATAACCGTTTGAATGACCTGCTTGCTTTTCTTAAGAAAAACGGATATTCAACCGAACGATTTTAGAAAGTCGTCTAACCGGAATTATTTTTTGCTCCAGAGGAGCAAAATATTTATAGAAAGAAGAAATAGACGATGACAATCGTCCGCGGGAAATCGTTGAACAAGGCTTTGCTTATTTTTCGGACGAAACAGCGTTAACTCTTTGAAAGGTTGTTGCTTAAAAGAAATGATAAATTCTGCAAAGCAATAAGGTAAAAAGGTGGAGGAACATTTGTTGATCATTTTACTAAGGTTGCCAGTGAAAATAAGGTTAAGGGAGATATGAGGCTGGCCTTTAGCCCAGTATGGGCGAAATATTGGTAGCCCGGGGTGAAGCCCCGGAAAAAAATGAAGTAGCGACAGCCCGTCCGCGATAAATGATTGGAAAAGAGAGATGAATTTTTCGGACGGAACGGAGAACGACCTTGAGTAAGATGTATTGGACTGTTGAGAAGAAATGAAATGATTGATACTATACAATTAATGTTCACATCGAATCGAAAATTTTTGTCATACCAATTTCGAAAAGCGATCAGATTATTGCTTTTTGGAGGCATTTTGCTATCGCTTTTAGGTGCCTGCAAAAAGCCTGCGGAAAAGTCGTTCGATTTTTCAGGAATTGAAAAACTCTTGTATTCCGGAGAACTGAAAAAGGCGGAACTGCTTGCAGATTCTATAAAGGCAACAGGCGCTTTAAGTGCGACCAATTTGTATAAACTCGATTCGATGGTTGATATTGGTAATCGCATCAGAATAGATTTTGTGCGGACGGAAGAAGATGTGAAAAAGCAACTATCAAAATATTTTCCGGTTTTAGACTCTTCGCTTTTTAATAAATGGGAATTCACTAAAAAATTGGAGATGCGCGTGATTGACGGAGAGAAACGCTATTTCAAAAACGCGGTTGCCAATTTGTTTCGACTTGACGATGAAGCCCGAAAGCAAAAGGAGGTCGTTGACGGATTTCAGGTCGATTCGCTTGTTTTGTTTAAGTTGGAACATACGCGGAAAGTCATTTCTGAAACAAAGGTTTCAGGTGAAACAGTACTTCCGGTGCGAATGAAATTGACTTATTCGATTGATGTTGATGCGAATGCTGTTCCCGATGGCGAATTGATTCGTTGCTGGATGCCATTTACAAGGGAAGGAAATGCGCGGCAGAAAAATATCCGTATGATTGGTTCTGATCCGGAGAAGTATGAAATTGCAAGCAATGAACATCTTCAGCGGACAGTTTATCTGGAAAAAAGCGCTCAAAAGGATCAGCCAACAATATTCAGGATTGAATTTGAAGTAGAAACTTTGGCCCAGTATTTTGATCTGAATCCGGATGAAATAAAATCGTACAATACGGAAAGTTCAGGCTATAAGGAAAACACGTGTGAACTGGCTCCACAGATTGTTTTTACCCCGAAAATTAAGAAGTTAGCCAATCAGATTTTGGCGGACGAAACCAATCCGCTAAAAAAAGTTCAGAAAATATACAACTGGATCAACGATTCTGTTCGCTGGGCCAGTGCGCTCGAATACAGCATTATGCCCGATATTCCAGGTTATGTGATGGATACCCGTCACGGTGACTGTGGAATGCAGACTTTGCTGTTTATGACATTGGCGCGTTCGCAGGGCATTCCGGCGAAATGGCAAAGCGGTTGGATGTTGCATCCGGGCGAAGTAAATTTACACGACTGGTGCGAAGTTTACTTTGAAGGGGTCGGTTGGGTTCCGGTCGATCAGTCGTTTGGATTGCAGGATAGTCCGGATGAGAAAGTCCGGGATTTTTACCTTTCAGGAATAGATTCGTACCGCCTGATTGTGAACGACGATTATGGACGGGAACTGTCGCCAAAGAAAAAATACCCGCGCAGCGAACCGTACGATTTTCAGCGCGGCGAACTGGAGTGGGAGGGAGGAAACCTCTATTTCGATAAGTGGGATTGGGATATGGAAGTGGAAAGCCTGAAATAGTTTCAAGTTTCAGGTTCCAAGTCAAAAATTGCTTTGGATGAAGGAATCTGGTGATAAGAGCTGTATCCTTTGTTCCCGATAAAATCGGGACAGGCAGTTCCGCTTCAGCAAACGGATTTAGTTTGAAATATTGCATAAGCGGACTCTGAAGGAGTCGAATATTAATAGCCCCGGGTGAAGTAGAACGGAACCCGGGGATGATCAGAATAAATAGAAAAAGGCGCATCCAAACATCAACATTAAAACGAAATTGTCGCATGCGCCGCACATTCAGTCATTATAAAACATGAAATAAAATCGAAAAGGTTGCTGATATCAGCCCAACCTGGAACTTGAAACTTAAAACTTGGAACTCTTTTATTATGAGCATAACCATTGTATTTTTTGTCATTCTGACTTTCTTCGGCATGTTGTTGGCGGTATCGTATTTTACCTCCAAAAATGTGACGAGCGAGACTTTTTTTACCGGAAACCGTACCTCTCCCTGGTATCTGGTGGCTTTTGCCATGATCGGGACGACCATTTCAGGAGTAACATTTATTTCGGTTCCGGGTGAAGTGGGAAATTCCGGCTGGACGTATCTACAGTTTTTGCTCGGTAACTTCGTCGGCTATTGGATTGTGGCGCTGGTACTTGTGCCGCTTTATTACAAACTGCAGTTGGTTTCCATTTATACTTACCTCGATCAGCGTTTTGGCGTTCGATCCTATAAAACCGGTTCGTTCTTTTTCCTGGTTTCGCAAACCATCGGGGCGTCGTTTCGCATGTACCTGGTTGCCGGAGTGCTGCAAATCGCATTTTTCGACGCTGTTGGAATCCCATTCTGGGCAACAGTCATGTTCACCATTTTTATGATCTGGGTTTATACTTTCCGTGCCGGAATTAAAACCGTGGTATGGACCGATTCGTTGCAAACATTGTTTATTCTAACTTCAGTTGGACTGACAATTGTGATAATTTCGTCGCAATTGAACATGAGCATGGGCGAGATGGTGAAATCCATTGAACAGCATCCGTACAGCGACATGTTCGACTGGGACTGGCGCTCGAAAACCAACTTTTTTAAGCAGTTTTTTGCCGGATTGGGAATCGTAATTGTGATGAACGGACTGGATCAGAATATGATGCAGAAGAGTTTGACCTGCAAAAACAGGAAGGACGCGCAGAAAAATATTTATTGGTTTAGTTTTGCCTTCATCATTGCAAACCTGCTTTTCCTTTGCCTGGGCGTGATGCTTTACATTTTTGCGCAACAGAAAGGCATTGCACTTCCAACCAAAACCGACGATTTGTTTCCAATGCTCGCTTTGCAGCATTTTGGCCTGATCACCGGAATCCTGTTTTTACTCGGTATCGTTTCGGCTGCCTATTCGAGTGCCGACTCCGCGCTGACTGCCCTGACCACTGCTTTTTGCATCGACTTCCTGAATGTCGATCCAAAAAATCCCGACAGCAAACCGAAACGTATCAAAGTACACATTGCCTTTTCGCTGCTCATGTTTTTGGTGATCGTTTTGTTCTGGTTCATTAACAACGACAGTGTGGTTACGGCAGTTTTTAAAGTCGCCGGATACACCTACGGGCCGTTGCTGGGGCTTTTTGCCTTCGGAATTCTGACTAAAAAACAGGTTCACGACCGCTACGTGCCCATTCTCGGATTGCTTTCACCTGTAATTACTTACATTATCAATATTAATTCGGAAGCCTGGCTGGGCGGTTACAAATTCGGTTTCGAATTGTTGCTCCTGAACGGCCTGATCATGTTCATCGGACTGCTTTTGTTAACTAAATCAGATGAAACGAGACATGAATAATATTTACGGACACAGTCTGATAATAAATGAGACTAATCTCGAACCTGCTTTTTTTAAGCCTCCCCTTTGTGGGGGAGGTTTGGAGGGGGCTATAAAAACCAAACCATGATAAAAACAACACAACGTTACCTCGCGCTTGACGTATTGCGCGGCATGACCGTCGCCCTGATGATTTTAGTGAACACTCCCGGAAGTTGGTCGCATATTTATGCACCGCTTGAACATGCCAAATGGCACGGATGTACTCCGACCGATCTGGTTTTCCCGTTCTTTCTTTTTGTGGTCGGGGTTTCCATGTTTTTTTCGTTTTCGAAATACAACAACTCATTAAATACAGAATCGCTCCTGAAAATCGGTAAACGAACCCTGCTCATTTTTGCAATCGGTTTGTTCCTGAATTCGTTTCCACAGTGGGCGACTGACTATTCCAAATTGCGCATTTTGGGCGTGTTACAGCGAATTGCGTTGGCATACGGAATTGGAGCAGTCATCGTGCTGGCCTCTCCCCGGAAATACCTTCCGTACATCGGTGGAGCCATTCTTTTCTTTTACTGGGGACTGATGTACTTCCTGGGAGGTTCCGATCCGTTCTCGCTCGAAGGAAATGCCACAATCCCTTTTGATACTGCTGTTTTGGGCGCTGACCATCTTTACAAAGGCTTCGGAATTCCATTCGATCCGGAAGGACTGTTGAGCACTATTCCGGCGATAGTTACAGTGCTTATTGGCTATTTGGTTGGTTCTGTCGTAAAAGACACCGAAAAGAAATCGGTACCGAAAAAACTGGTTCTGTTTGGTGTTGCAGCCATTGTTGCAGGTTTAATTTGGGGCTTGGTTTTCCCGATCAATAAACCTATCTGGACCAGTTCGTATGTGCTTTACACCGCCGGATGGGCCTGTCTTGTTTTGTCATTGCTCATCTGGATAATCGACCTGAAAGGCTATTCGAAATGGACATCATTTTTCGTCGTTTTCGGCTTAAATCCGCTGTTCATTTTTGCCCTCTCCGGATTGTGGGCAAAAATATTGGGACAACTGATTCATTTTACCGATCCAGATGGAAATGTCATTAGCGGATCAGCCAAACTTTACCGCGATGTTTTTCTGCCAATGGCTGGCGAATTGAATGGTTCGTTGTTGTTTGCCATTTCGCATGTGATCATTTTCTGGATGATCGGATATGTGCTGTACAAAAGGAATATTTTTATAAAAGTGTAAAGGTAGCCCCCTTCTTATTCACCCAAGGGGGAAGGATTGGGCGCATCAGAATTTGAACGACATCAGCAAAAGTGAATGTGCCTTTAGGCACAAAATATTTATAGAAACAAAACGACAAGAAAAATAACAGCGTGCCTTTAGGTACGCGATATTAAAATAGGATAATGCAAATAACTATTGAAAATCAACATCTGTTTGCCCAAATTCGACATCATTCGCACGAAAAGGCTGGTTTTGTCCCTAAAGGGACAATCGGTTCATATTTCATTCCTTTTTCTATAAATATTTCATCCCTAACGGGATGGGCGGAAATTTTCGTCATAAAAGGGCAGAACATAAATAGCCCGGTGCAAGTGATGAAAATTGGATTGATATGCCTTTTCATATTTTTCACAATTACTTCGGCGAACGCAGATAATCTGAAGCGCCTTCAGAAAAAAGCCAACAAAGCTTCCACCGAATTTGCCCAAAAGGCATCGGAAGGTTCGGTCTATAAATTTCGATTCGATACGGCGCTGGTCGATCAGCAAGCGAAAAAGGTAAACCTGAAAATGAAAGAAGGGTTTTCCTATTTTCCATTTCGGCCCGAAAATACAACCGAATATTACAACTGGTACAAAGAATTGCTTGGGCGAAAATTCCGCAGCTATTCGATTTCAATCGAATCGATGGGGAAGGAAATCAGCGAGTTGATTCCGAATTATTACCGCGATCAGACGGTTGCCGTCGATGCTTCGCGTTTGAGCCAGCCCACCAAACCCAAATTGCCAATTGTGCGCAATATTTCAGGAGGAACGAATTTTACCGAAGGTTTGAGCAACCGAAACATCGCTTTGTGGCACAGTCATGGCTGGTATTACGAAAACACGCTCGATCGCTGGGAATGGCAGCGCGCGCGGGTTTTCCTGACCGTTGAAGATATTTGGACGATGGATTTTGTGGTTCCGTACATTACTCCGATGCTCGAAAATGCAGGTGCAAATGTGTTCATTCCCCGTGAGCGCGACACCCAAAAACACGAACTGATTATTGACTCAGATGGCTCAACAAAAGGATGTGTTTATCAGGAAACCGGCGAACCCATTCAGACCGGAAAAGAAAATGGTTTTGGCCTG
>JAUYEQ010000340.1 GCA_030691295.1 Bacteroidota bacterium | reverse complement strand
TCAGGCTTGAAGGATCGGCGGTTTCGCCATATCCCCGCAAATCGGCAACCACCAAAATATCGCCCTGAGTGGCCAGATTATTCATTCTTGTTTCATCATTCAATAGTATTTCTTTTCCGGTTTCGTTCAGGCAAAGCACCACTTTCGCTGTTGTGGCCACTTTTTCAGGTATAACTACCACACACGGAACAGGCATTTCGCCTTTTCTAACAATCTGATACTTATAAATATCGTAGGTTCTTCCCTTCTGGTATCCGGTTTGTTCCGGGGCAATTTTTTCCTGAAGTAAACCCATCCCCAAAAGACCAATTACCTTTTCCCGAACAATTGAATCGTCCTGTTGAATGAATTTGGCACGTTGACCAACCAGTTCCGCAGCATGATCCTGATTGTATGTCGTTACGGAAACCGCATCGGCAAAGGCCGTGTTCACCTGCCCGGTTGAGGTGCACTGCAAATCAGCATCGGGAACGCTGATGGTTTCAGTTTCGCGAACGGGTGTCGGATCGTTACAAAGCCAGGTGCGAAACCATGTAGCGAGCGCTTCGCGTTTTACTTTTGGCATCCCGTGCCCGCTTTCAGCCGTAAATAGTCTGAAAGCATCCGTCGCATCCATCTTTCCATACACTTTTTGCAATTCGCGCGAACCCTCAAGGGCTCCCTGATAGTCCACGAAATCGTATAATCCGGACATGATTAAAACTGGTTTTGGCGCAAACATTACCACCCAGTCGGCAATTTCGATGCTGGCACTTCCCTCTCCCGGAACATGCTGGCATCCGTCGGACGGACCACTCAGTTCCAACACTCGTTCGCGTTGTGAAAAATAGCTGCAGATGGATGCAACTTTCAGGCGGTTTTCAAGGCCAATCAGGTAAGCGACTTGTGTGCCGCCGCCTGAACTTCCGTAAGCTGCCAAACGGGTTTTATCAATGTCGGGGCGGGTTTCCAGATAGTCAATAGCGCGGTGATTGTCCCACCATTCCCAGGCCGCCAGACTGCTTCCCAACAGGTTACATCCGGCATTCAGCAAAGTGTGTTCGGTGGTGGCTCCGCGCGTTGCAGGCTTACCATTTTCGTCGAGCAACTGAACGCGCTCACCTTGGCCAATAGGATCGACCACCAACACAGCGATTCCGTTTAATGCCATGAGAACAGCTTCAGCCGAACCCAATTTTCCGCCCATTCCGTGGCCGCACAATTCAAGCGATGCGGGGAACGAACCTTTGCCATCGGGCAAATAAAGGTTGGCGGTAACGTATCTTTTCGGAAGACTTTCAAATATGATTTTTTCAACCCGAAAGCCTTTTTGCTGCGAAGATTTCAGAACACGGGCATTCAGATTTTGCTTTTCAGGAAAATCGCCCAAAATGGTTTTGTACCGTTTTCGCAACTCATCGCGGTATTTGAAAATCGCTTCCTTCGACTGTAAAGCCTTGCCCAGTTCTTCCTGACGATCGGCGTATTGCCTGTGCAAATCGCGCATCAGGTAGGAATTGTAAGCCAGATTTTGCTTCCATGGCAACGCATTAAAATTTGCCTGTCCGGATACAAAACCGGAACTGAAACAAAGAGTGACAATTAAAGCCGAAAGAATTTTCATGGTCTACTCAATTAATTTGCCGTTAACCATCACATTTGTAAAGATCAGTCCATTTATCAAACCTTTGTCGTAATCAGCATTCTTTGCTGTGATTTTCAGATTATCGAAAGTAAAATCAAACAGCCGGTCATGTTCAGTAATGGCCATATCAAAAAACACTTCGCAGTCGAGTTCGATGTTTCTTAAAGTGATGTTTTCAGAATAGGACAATGGAACCTCTGTTCTTCCTTTTAAGTCGAAAAACTGTGTCCATGGCTTTATATAAATCATGCTGTATGCCTGACCTTTGATGTTTTCAACAGTAATGTATTCATATTTCTGAGGTGTATCGGGTCTCATTTTCAACCACAAAAGTCTTTTAGCATCGTTCACATAGCAATTTCGCATGATGATATTTTTGTTGTGAATCGCTTCGCTGCCGCAGGTTAAAGCGGCATGGCAAAATCCAAATTCGCAATCTTCGATGATGATATTGGTATTCCCGCCATTTGTAGAATCCTTATCTGCCCATGGACCTTTCCCGCCTTTTAAGGCAATGGCATCGTCATTTACAGCCATGTAACATCCTTTAATCAGCACATTCGAACATACATCAATATCAATGGCATCGGTACTTGGCGCTTTTACCGGTTCGTGTGGCGAAAAAATATGCAAATCCAAAATCTTAACATTGTTGCACTGGTAATAATGGCTGGTCCAAAATCCTGAATTGTGGAGCGAGATGTCCTGAACCTGCACATTGTCACAATTCCAAATAAATACCAAACGCGGTCTGGACACTTCAAGATTGGTGCATTTCGGGTTTTCTTTTCGTCTTTGCCAGAAGGCTTCCCAATATTTCAAGCCGTTTCCGTCAATGGTTCCTTTTCCTGAAATAGTGAAACCATCCACACCATAAGCATTTACGAGGGCTGCGAAATAATTGATGCTCTGACCCTCCATTCTTGATGGAATAAAAGGATAGTCAGCAATATTGTCTGAACCCTTTAAAACGGCGCCTTCAGATACATACAAATGGGTATTTGGTTTGAAAAACAAAGCCCCACTCAGGAAGGTTCCTTTTGGGATGACAACAACTCCTCCGCCCTGACTGTGAGCATCATCAATTGCCTTTTGAATGATAGCTGTCTGAATTACTGTACTGTCGGCAATTGCTCCTAATTCTGAAATATTAAACTGTTTGCCGAGGTCTTCCAATTTTATTTTTGCCACCTCCGAAAACCAGGCCGGTATCGTTGTTCCATCAGGAAAAAGATCGGCTTTCTTTTCCGGAGAACAATTTTGCAGGGTAAATCCCAAAATACATATTGCATATACAAGCCCGCTCCGAAAACTAACCTGTTGCCACCAAAACACCAAAACACTAAATCTCACCAAAATAAATTCATTGAATTTCAGATTTTTGTATAATTTGGAGTCTTGGAGATTTGTTGGCATTTTATTTTTTTGACTTTTCCGGGTGGATTCAAGTACACAGATGTTTTTCATTTTAGTCGTTGTTAATTATTACTTCAGTTTACGATACACAAAGTTATCAAACTTCATCTTGCCCTCGCCAAACACATACCCGCCAATGGCAAACAAAAGCAATCTGTATTTCTTCATAATTATTTGATCTGACTTTTAATGCCATACAACTGACTTTTTAACTTCGGAAGGAGCTTTCGTTGCGCGCACAAAATTGATCAGCATCTTCATATTCCGGATATAATCGCCGGTTGAAATATAGTCGTGATCTGATACGTGGCGGTATGGCAAAGTGTCGGTTCCGGCGCCCACGTTGTTTGAGGTAAATTCGTTGGTTGGTTCCTGATTCTGCCCGTCGCCGATGTACGGGTGACTGTCAGTAAAAAAGAACTATAATAATAACCACCTGCCGAAAATTTGCAGGTGGTTATTATTAAGATGTGAAATAGGATTTAATTATTCGGTAACCCATAACCATTCGTTACATTACCTTTTGATTGATCAATTACCGTAAGAGGTATCGGGTGGAAGTAGCGAGGTGCGCTGTTTTCGCGACCTACTACACCGTCCAAAATGGCAGCATTTAACATTGCTTTGACAGTAGCATTACTCCAAACCTGAATTCCCCAATTCACCCGGGTATATCCGTCTGCCACCAACGCTGCTGCTTCAGAACCAGCAGGATCAATGTAGTTGTACAAGCCTTTAATTGCCAGGTTTTTGGCAGTAGCTGTATGAGCGACTGCGCCCCAGTTGAAGATACCGCGCCACCCCGGGTAGAGTGCCGGATCGTTTTCGTTGGTACTTTCTTGTGTTACAACAGCAGTACTGCTACCACCTACCTGAACAAATTTAGTCCAAACATAATTAGAAATGGTTCTGCCACTTGGGAATGTATAGTATCCGTTGGCTTGAAGACCTGCCTCCATAGCAGCCATTTCCTGACGAACTGCAATTGCTCTTTCGTTGAACTTGCCCGAACGAATCATGTCCCAACGAACATCTCCTTCGCCCAATAACTCTAATTTGCGCTCATTGTAGATGGCATTCAACAAAGCATCGCCCGAAAGTCCTGCAATGTTTTTACTGGAATTACCAAAAGCTCTTTCACGAATTTGATTGACCAACGCGATTGCACCGCCATTATCGGTTCCTAAAATTGCTTTTGCTTCGGCAAGCATCAGCATCGCATCAGCCATTCTCATTACGGTATAGTTCATACCTGATCCACGGAATGTTGCATTCGGGAATACAGGTACATCTCCCCTGTTTTTGTCCCACTTGTTGATGCTTGGTCCACCTCCACCAATACGGGTACCAACGCCAAGAGGAATCAGGTTTTCCTGGCCGGTTGCAGCGTTGCTTCCGGTTACAACCATACTTACGTCACGACGTTTGTCTCCGGATTCGTATCCATTGTAAAAGAACGAAGGAATAATACGGATAGCGGAAAAGTTATTTAAGTAACTATAGATAGAACTATTAGAGCCGGGACGACCCATACTGTATGGATGTTCACTGTTTCCAATACCGGGAATAGTAGCAATTTCAAAGAGTGACTCAGGACTTACACGTCTGGAGTTAATTTCTTGCCAATGCTTTTGGAATGGGTTTTTTGCCGCTCTGGAATCTGATGTGATTAAACCGGCTGTTCCTTTCTGGGTATTGACAGCCAGACCAAGATATTCTTCAGCCATTTTAATGTATTCAGCGTAATCTTTACGACGCGCATACACGCAGGTTCCATCATCAGTGCCCTTCGTGTCAAACTGCACATTGCCATACAATCCCTGTATATCGGTACGAATGGTTTGCCAACTTCCCGCGTGGAGCGCGATTTCGCCAATCAGTGCATTGGCATAAGTGCGGCTAATTCGTTCAGCCGTAAGTCCACCTTGCCCCAATACGTACATTTTACTTTCCACGGCTTTGAGATCGGCAATAATCGCGTCCATAATCTCAAATCGCGAAATCAACTCGTACTCATTGATAATTTTGTTTTCATAGCCAAATGGCACATCACCAAAATGACGAACCAATTCCCAGGCGGCAAATGCCCTGAGGGTCTTGGCTTCTCCATAAATGGAAGTCCAGGCGGTAGGCGCGCTACCGGCAGCATCCAACTGATATTCTGCCTTTTGTGCTATTAAATCGGCAATACGGGCAGAGCGTGCAAGAACAACGTTCAAACTATTGTACAGACCCGCGCTTCCATTTACGGTGGCTGCAGTGGGTTGCAATCGTGCAATCACATTGTTTGCTGTAGGGAATTCGCTCATGTATTCAGCATCAGAACCCAGGGGGTCTTGCCAGTTGTAGTTTCCACCATGTGCCGCATTGGTGCGATATTCAGCATAAACCCACGACAACGTTTTAAAGGCTTCATTGGGACTTGACATTACAAAGTTATCGTCAGATTGGCCTGCATTTGATACATCCAAATAGTCACTGCAACCGAAATACATGAACGGCAGCAGTAATAAGCTTATATATATTATTATTTTTTTCATCATTGCTTTTCTTTATAGATTATTGTTCATTTATACGATTTAGAAGGAAGCATTTATACCAATCACAAACTGCCGGGCACGAGGATAAGTTCCCCAATCAAGCCCCGGAGTAGGATAACGGGCGCTGTTCAAGTTTTGATTCGCATTGACTTCAGGGTCAAGACCCGAATAACCTGTAAGGGTAAATACGTTATAGACTGCTCCATATACGCGAAGGTTGCTTGTTTTAATCTTACTGAGCAACTGTTTTGGCAAGGTATAACCCAAAGTCAGCGTATTGAGACGTAAGTATGAACCATCTTCAATACCGATATCTGAAACATAACCTTGTTGCAGATATGTGGATGGTAAGGAGGCGTTGGCGTTGGCAGCATTCAACTGTTCTGGAGTTTTGAGGCGCACCAGATTTCCATTCTGAATATCGAATAATGAATAAGAGTTTTTCACCATAGCCAATTTATTACCGTATAAACCACCACCTTTGTTACCGTTGAAAAGCGTTGCTAATTTATTGGCGTTGTAAATGTCATTGCCGTAACTCCAGTTAAAATGCGTGGAGAGATCGAAATTCTTATAACTCACGTTGATGTTGAAACCTCCGGTATGCAAAGGGTTCATGTTGCCGATTTCGACATAGTCTTTGTCATCAATCACACTGTCTTCGAAAGCATCTTTAAATTTCGGTAAACCAGGATAAGCCTGTTGCTCGCCGGGAACCAATCCTCCACGATAGGAGACAAATGCTTTTGAAAGATCGGCAACACCCTCTTTCAAGGTGTACATACCTGTTGCAGAATTGAAATTGAAATCCTCAGGTGTATAATATCCTTTACCATCTGTTTCATAGCCCATTACAATACCAACGGGTCGGCCTACCAGTAACTTATAGTCGGCGCTCGGAATCCCTTGCTGGAGGAATTGAGTACCGTAAGCGCTCTGAAGTCCTTCTGCAAGTTCGTCAATATTACCCTTGTTAAAGTTGATGTTAACGCCCGCTGTAATATTCCAATCCTGGTTCTTGAATACCATTCCCGAAAGGGAGAGTTCCAAACCCTTGTTGCTGGTTTGCCCAATGTTGGCATAGGTGCTTGTAAACCCGGTTATTGAGGGGATGTCGGTCAACATCAGCAAATCTTGAGTAGTATTTTTGTACACGTCGATAGCGCCCCACAAGCGATTGTCAAATAGCGTAAAGTCGAGACCTATATTGCGTGTAATGGTAGTTTCCCATTTCAAATCACGGTTGGCCATTTGACTGGAAGCCAGGTCATAAGAAGGCAAAAGCACATTATTTAATCCATACTGCCAGCGATTATCACTTTCGGCTGCCCACAATTGTGACCATTGGTCGGCGCTAATGGCATCATTACCTACCTCACCATACGATACTCGAAGTTTTAAATCGTCGAGCCAGGTTAGGTCTTCCAGAAAAGATTCTTCTGAAACGCGCCATGCCAAAGCAGCAGCCGGGAAATATCCCCAACGATGTTCGGGAGAAAAGTTTGAAGAACCGTCGGCGCGGAAGGTCGCGGTAAGCATGTATTTGTCGAGGAGCGAGTAGTTAGCTCTGCCGAAATACGAGTTGATACGGCTTGGCGTACTAACACCCGAAGAAATCAGGAGGTCTGATCCGTATTGCGAAATCATGGCAAAAGCATTCTCCTGGGTGAAATTGGCAGGAAATTTTCTGCCGCTGATACGCATGTTTGATCCGCCAGAGTTGGTCAATTCCTGACCAGCCAAAAGGTTGATCCGGTGTATATCATTCAATTTCATTTCGTAACTCAGGGTGTTCGACCAACGCAAATTCCATCCGTCTTGTTTCCTGTAATCTGCATCGCCGGCAAATTTTATCGTTCCATCACCATTCAAATAGTTTTCCTCGTTAAAGCTGGCAGGTGTAGGCCCCCTCCAGATTTTATTCTGCGAATAATCGCGGGCCAGTGTCAATTCAGTACGATAATCCAACCCTTTGATCACGTTCCATTTCAGCCCGGATGTACCACGAATTGATTGCCTTGTTGTCAAGTTCTCACGGTCTTTGATCACTGCCACCGGGTTAAACATATCATCCATAACAAATGATTCCTCACCCAAGGTAGAATTGCCTAAGAAAGACTGATCGCCTTTGATATCGCCCATGGCAATAGGACGGAAACGGTAAGACCCCGATAACGTGGAACCGTAACCACTGGTTGTTCCTTCATTACCCATGCTTTCCCTGTCCGTATAACGGACGTCCAGATTGAAGTCAAGATTCTTGCTTATTTTTTGATCTAACTTGAACGATGACGATGCTCTCCTTGTAAAGGAGTTCAGTTTCATACCATCTTCGTCCATGTAACTAAAGGTGAAAATGATCTTTGTCTTGTCAGTTCCCCCTGTAACGGTTAGATCATGGTTGTAGGAGAATGAACTGTTATACACATCCTTTTGCGTGTTGTATGTAGATACATTGTTATAAGCATCAATACCGGCAGTGTTACTACCCGTGAAGGCTCCAATTCCAAACAACTTTTGAAATGGTTCGGTGTAAGTTGTTCCGAAATATACATCGAGAAGCCCCCACTTGTTAGTCAGGTAATCGTAGGGATTTAATGTTTCAAGATATGTGGTAGGCTTATTGAATTTTGCATACCCGCTATAGCTAACGTTAGTCTTTCCTTCCTTGCCTCTTTTGGTAGTAACGAGGATAACCCCATTGGCACCGCGCGCACCGAAAATAGCTGTTGATGATGCATCCTTTAGAACGTCAATGCTTTCGACCAGTTCAGATGGGATATCGCTGATGTTTCCAGGTATTCCATCAATTAAAATAAGGGGATCGTTGCTTTGAGAAATAGAACCTCCGCCCCTTACCCGAATGGAGATAGCAGCGTCGGGTCGTCCGTCCTGAGAAGTTACATTCACACCGGGTAGACGCCCCTGAAGCGCTTGTGCCACATTGGCAACGGGAACGGCAGTGAGCTGTTGTCCACTAATTGAAGCTACCGACCCGGTCACATCCCGTTTTCTCACGGTTCCGTATCCAATGGCTACCACCTCATCAATTTCGAGTGAACTGGACATTAATTGTACATTGATCACTGTTTGTCGGTCAATTTTCACTTCTTTGGTTTCGAGACCAATAAAAGAGAACGATAGTATATCATTTGCCGGATCGCCCGGAACGATAGAATAACCGCCATCACCATTTGTGATCACACCATTTGTTGTCCCTTTCACAACAACATTTACGCCTGGAATTGGCGAATTAGTCTCGTCAACCACCACACCGGTCACTTTCTGAGCAATCGATTGCGCTCCAGTAAAGACGACAAACAATGCTAACAGGATGACCTTTGCAAGAAAACTTTGCTTCATTTTCATCATAGATAATTGTTAAGTTAGTTTGATTATTAAATTAATTATTGCATGTTCATTTCGAGTGATGCCATTATGAATGGCCCAACTCCTTTAGGGTCGTTATCGCGAACTGGCTCGCTGATATAATATTCGAAAGATCCATCGCGATAAGGATTTCCACCCAAGCCAGCCACCGAGCAGCATTTGGTAAGGCTAATAGTCCCGTCGCCATTGTCTTTGATGAAATTTTCGACAATACCGTTGTAGGCTTTGGTTGCAACGGTTTTATAATCGCTGCTGATGTAGCCTTTCCAGACGGCTTTCAGCAACGAATAAGTATACATGGAAGAGGCCGTTGCCTCGAGGTAATTGCCTTCGCGTGAGCCCTGATCCAAAACCTGGTACCACAAACCAGTTTCGGGGTCTTGGTATTTTTTAATTCCTGATGCAACCTGGGTCAGAATATCGAGCACCGATTGGCGGCCAGCATGATTTTCAGGAATGAAGTCCAAAACATCCACCAAAGCCATGGCATACCAACCCATTGCGCGCCCCCAGTAATGTGGCGAGCATCCGGTAATCGAATCGGCCCATGTCTGTTCCCTGCTTTCGTCCCAGCCGTGATAATTTAATCCGGTTTCCGGATTATACGTGTATTTGTGAACCAACCGGAACTGCTTTATCACATCGTCAAACAGTTCCGGCTGGTTCATTTCTTTGGCATATTGCGCGTAAAACGGCGCGCCCATATACAAACCATCGAGCCACATTTGGTGTGGGTAGCGTTGTTTGTGCCAAAAACCACCTTCAGAAGTGCGGGGATGGGTTTTCAACTGGTCGCGCAAAGTTTGGATAGCTTTCAGGTAACGATCATCCTTGGTTTGAGCATACAAATCGAATAGAAATTTCCCCGAATTGACCGCATCAATATTATAGTCTTCAACTTTGTAAGCAGAGAGGTAACCTGTGGAATCGATAAATTTATCGGCATATTTTTTTGCATAGGCATAATAGGCTTCGTTGCCGTTTTGTTGCCACAGTTTAATCATAGAGTGT
>JAUYEQ010000323.1 GCA_030691295.1 Bacteroidota bacterium | reverse complement strand
CAGCAACCGTACTTGGTACCATTTCAGAAGTTTGCGGCCTTGGCTGGGATAAAATGGAAACAGGAAAGCGCTCGCTGGCACTCGAACAGCTTTTAACAACAGGTGGCGGCTGGCAGGATCAGTTCGGCGGAATACTGGAAGGCATCAAGCTGCTGGAAACCAATCCCGGAAAACTTCAGAGTCCGACAATCAAATGGCTTCCCGAATCGCTTTTCACTGATGTAAGTTATAAAAACCGGATGTTGCTTTATTATACCGGCATCACAAGGGTTGCTAAGAATATTCTGGCAGACATCGTGCGGGGTATGTTCCTGAATTCGTCCACACATCTGGCCTTGCTGGAGGAACTGAAGCAACATGCTGTCAGCACCAGCGAAACACTTTTGGTAAAAGATTTTAATGGTCTTGGCCGGAACATCCATACCAGCTGGCAACTCAATCAGAAACTGGATGCAGGTACCAATACTCCTGAAATACAAAAGATCATCGACCGTATTTCGCCCTGGATCATCGGGCAAAAACTGTTGGGCGCAGGCGGTGGTGGATTTATGCTGATCATTGCCAAAGACGAAGAAGCCGCAGCACACATCAGGAATGAACTAACCACAAATCCGATTAACAAAAGAGCCAGACTGGTCGATTTCAGTGTTTCCCAATCTGGGTTGCAGGTAACGAAAAGCTAATTTAAAACCTACATCTCCACCACAATCCCCAAACTTCCGGTAAATAAATTCTTGCTTGCCGGTGCAACTACCTCGCTGGCATTGCTTTTCCACCAGGTATTCGAATAGCCCAAACTTCCCACCAGACGATAATAATTCAACTTTCCTGCATTACGCATTTTCAGGTCAAACTTCAATTCCGACTGAATCGTCCAGTCATAAATTCCATCTTTTGTAAAATCCAACAGCGGATACTGATACACATCCGTTCCCCGCTGATGACTGTAAACATCACCGAAAATCTGGTAAACATTCGTGCTTGCCAAATCATTGGTTCCGTGCATAATCAAGCGGTTATCAAGCGTTAAAATCAAATCAGGAATGGCAATATTTACCAATTTCCAGTTTACTTCTCCGGAATTTGGGGGAAGATAAAATCCCAGGTTAAACTCGTCGTGCGTATAAGTCATGTCCAACGGACGGTCGCTTCCGAAGGTGTTAAAATCAGTTTCAGGATAATGGGTATATACAAATGGCGTTAGGCGCGTATATTTCATGGTGGAAGTTGTCCCGGGAATAATTCCCGACAACAGGGAGGTTTTCCAACCCAACTGCCAACCGTATCGGTTTCTCGGCATTTTCAACAATTCTCCGGAAGTGGTAAAACTGAATTCGTCTACAAAAAAGCTGAACCATGTTTTCCCGATTCGGGGAAATTGAGTGGCCACGTCAAAATAAAGTGAAAGATTGTCGTGGTCGCCCACATCAATCTGGGTAAAATGCGGAAGGACAAAAGGAACCAGATAGGCAAGTTCGAGCCGTTTCGACCAGATATTGCCACCGGCAGCCGTGACCTGAAGCCATTTGGCCGGCATAAATTCGAGCATGTGCAAGGTAAAATTCTTCTGCACCTGACCCAAATCGTATCCATAAATATTTTTCCGGTATCCTGAACTTTGATTCGCATACGAAAACAGGGAACCTGTCATGTTCGAATACCTGATCCAACTTGCCGGCTGAATTTTAAATTCAATTCCCGGAAACCTTCTGGCAGTGGACGAAAGCATCAGATTGTGCTCATCATGCCCCCAGGCTCTTCGCTGATTGTTGATGCTCACCTGCAAAGCGCCATCGAACCATGAACCATTTAGTTCTGTATGATAAATCATTCCGGCGGTGAGTTCGTCTTTTACAGGCGGACCTTCTCCACTTTCGGCCGATGCAAGCACATGAGCCCACATGGTTTCAAAATTGAACTGGTATGGATGATAAGCATATCCGATATTCTGGTTCGGAAAATTGACCTGCCCATCGCGTGTGTACGATTGATAAAACAAGTCGGGTGCGAGCCGTTCTACCGCAAGGCCCATTCCGGCATGAAAAGTCAAGTGCTCACCCAAATCTCCGGAAAAGAAAGGCTCTCCAATCAGACTTGTTGACCAGGTTCCATCATCTCCTGCACCTGCCCGAACCGATGTTTCTGCTGCGAAACCTGTAATTGCGAAAGTACTTTTAGATGCCTGTTTGTAAACAGTCACTCCATTGTTGTCAAACGAAAAATCAGTCAGGCATTGATTGACAATTTTCTTTTCTCTTGCAGACAACCGCTCGTTTACCGACAGTTTTTCTAATAACTCAACGATTACAACCTTTGTGTAAGGTTTCGCCTGAGGCAAAAATCCCAGTTCACCATTGGTTTCGAAATAATACAGAATCTGGTAGATCTGGTTTGACAACGGTACTATCTTGTGTTTTAACCGAAGGTCGGGTCGAACAGATTGTTCCTGTTGTGCAGTTATTATGCTATCCGAAGCATCTGAATTAATTGGGAAACTTACCAGAAACACTAAGGTTAAAGGAAATATACAAATCAGGTGTTTTAGTCTCATTTCAGGGATTTATATGGTAATCAATAATAAAAGCGAAAATACATCAATCAATTCAATTTCAAAATATGCAATAGCTAAACTTTTTGTTTATCGTTACCCATAGCTAACAAACAACTTGATAAAATGATCTGTAAATAACATTCATGCAAAACTTAATTGGTATTTTTGCGTTTTATATCGAAAGCATTGCACAAAAACTGATGTTCAAACAAAACAAATTGTCTCTTCTGATCGTGATTCATTTGCTGCTACTTTGGTATCCGCAAATGATTAAATCGGTTCATGTACATCACAATGAACATGTTTGCTGCCAGCATGATCATGGTGTTTCGTTTGACACACCTGAAGATCCATGTCCGGTTTGCGATTTCGAATTTGTCAGTTTCATCGAAAATTCTCCTACACGATTACAGGTTGTTTTACCCGGAAGTCAGGTTATTGACTTTCCTTCACCTGAAAACCCCAACTCATTTCAGCTTTTTTATTTCTCACTAAGAGCTCCTCCTGTCACTTGATTTTCTGAATAATATATTTTTACAGCTTTTAATGCCATTTGGCATAATTGTTAAATTCTTTAAATCAACCCATGATAAAAATACTAATGAGTTGGCTTTTACTGGTAACGATTGTTACAGCAATGGCCATAGAACCTGCAAATTCAATTGCAGAATCAAATTTAAGCGGAACCATCACCGATCGACATACCGGTGAAACTTTACCGCGGGTTTCGGTTTATTTTCCTGACCTTAAAACAGGAACGGTTAGCAAATCAGATGGTACATATTCCATCAGCCGGCTACCTTCTGCCAAAGTGTTGGTGCAGGTAAGTTCTACCGGCTATAAGTTGATCGCCGTAAGCATTGATTTAAAACTGGTCAACCGGATGGACTTTGCACTTGAACCGGCAATCACCGAAATCAGCGAAGTTGTGGTAACCGGCCAGTCAGGCGGAACTGAAAAAAACCGAACGCCCGCACCTGTAACAACCATTCCGGCAATCCATCTTCTCGAAAACTCAGCGTCCAACATTATTGATGCGCTGGCTTCCGAACCCGGAATTTCACAGGTAACTACCGGAGTTGGCATCTCGAAACCGGTTATTCGCGGTCTTGGCTACAACCGTGTTGTGGTTGTGAACGACGGAATCAGGCAGGAAGGGCAACAATGGGGCGATGAACACGGAATCGAAATCGATGAATTTTCCGTCAGTAAAGTTGAAATACTGAAAGGCCCTGCAAGTTTGGCTTACGGATCGGATGCAATGGCAGGGGTTATCAATCTTATATCAGCGCCTTTTCTTCCGGAAGGAACTATCAGCGGAAAAATAATGAGCAACTTCCAGACAAACAATGGACTGGTTGGAAATTCGCTGAACCTTGCCGGGAATAAAAATGGTTTCGTTTGGGATCTCCGTGCCAGCGACAAAAAGGCACATGCCTACAAAAACAAATACGACGGACCGGTCTATAACTCCGGATTCAGGGAAAATGCACTCAGTGGAATTATGGGGATTAACCGTGCATGGGGTTTTTCGCACCTGCACATGAGTATGTACCAACTGAAACCGGGAATCGTTGAAGGCGAACGCGACAGTATTTCCGGCGCATTTATAAAACCTGCCACCGACGGCGAGTCAATGATTCCGGTCAGTTCATCTGATTACGAGTCGTATTCGCCCGAAATACCATTCCAGCAAATAGTTCATTACAAAGCACTGATCGACAACAGCTTTTATCTCGGGCAAGGCAACCTGAAAGCATCGCTTGGATTTCAGCAAAACCACCGTAAAGAATTTGCAAACTCTGCCAATCCGGATGAATTTGAACTATACTTTTTGCTGAATACATTGAATTACAACATGCAATATGCTTTTTTTGAAAGGAACAATTACAACCTGTCATTAGGAGTTAACGGAATGTGGCAGCAATCCGAAAACAAAGGAGAAGAATTCCTTGTGCCTGCTTACTCGCTTTTTGATGCTGGCTTTTTCGGTATCCTGAAAAAAACAGCAGGCGATTTCGATTTCGCTGGCGGACTTCGTGCTGACCAACGCTCACAACAGTCAGAAGCGCTTTTCCTGAATGAGAATGGTGAGAAGGTTGGTGAAGGAACAGCAAACGCTTCAGAACGTTTTGCCGCCTTTGATAAAACCTTCAACGGAATTTCCGGAAGTCTTGGCGCAAGCTGGAAAATCAGTAAATCAGTTTACACCAAGCTGAATGTGGCACGCGGCTTCAGGGCTCCAAACATCAGTGAACTGGGATCAAACGGAGTACACGAAGGAACTTTGCGCTATGAAATTGGGAATCCGAATCTAAAACCCGAAACAAGCCTTCAGTTTGATTTAACAGCCGGATTAAATACCCAACATGTTGCAGCAGAACTGAACCTGTTCAGTAATACGGTCAATCATTTCATTTACAGCCGGAAACAAACCGACGCCGATGGCTATCAGTTGTTATTTGACAATATGCCGGCATTTCTCTTTACTTCAGGAAAAGCAAACCTGAAAGGCGGGGAATTTACGCTAGACATTCACCCACATCCGCTCGATTGGCTTCACATTGAGAATTCAGTTTCTTACGTTCATGCAACACTGCAAAACCAACCCGATTCGTCTCGTTTTTTACCATTAACTCCACCTTTTCACTGGACTTCAGTTATTAAAGCTGAATTCGAGAAACTATCCGGGCCCTTTAAAAATCTGTATGTAAAAGTTGGAACCGATTGGTATGCCGGACAAAACAATTATTTTGCAGCCTATGGGACAGAAACTGCAACGCCAGGCTATTTCCTGCTAAATATGGGTGCAGGAGCTGATGTGGTTTGGGGAGATAAATCCAGATTTTCAATATATGTTTCAGGCAATAATCTTACTGATGTCGCCTACCAAAGTCACCTGAGCCGCCTGAAATATGCTGAAACGAACAATGCAACCGGACGAAACGGAATTTACAACATGGGCCGGAATTTCAGCTTAAAACTGATTATTCCTTTCGCCCTAAGCAATACGCAATAGAATTCAGAAATATATAAGAAACAAAAAAAGGAGTTGTCCGGTCTATCCGAAACAACTCCTTTTTTGTATTCATCCAGCCTAT
>JAUYEQ010000299.1 GCA_030691295.1 Bacteroidota bacterium | reverse complement strand
GAAAATATATGGTAACTTTCCTGTTAATACTGATTTCAAGACACCGCAACATATAGCCGATGATGTGAACTGGGCAGTAATCATGGACATCAAAGGACAAAAAGGAAGAGTTGCCGGGCATATAATTGACAATATTTTCTATGTTGTATTTCTTGACCAAGAACATAGATTTTTTATTACTGAAAAAAGGAACACTTAATCCAATGGATTGAAAGACTTACAGTAATAATGACATCCGCCCATCAACTCCCCGAAAATGTGGCAGTAGTGTTTTTCTGTGCGTATCTTCCCGCTCGGGCAGATTTTCGGCATGACAAGAAATCGCCCACAAATCATTTTTTTATAAAAATTTAATTCACAGCTGTTTCTGTTTCATGGAAATATTTTTATTTGCTTTCTTCCCCTTTTTGTATCAGCAAACTCCATTTTTCAACCTTTTCCCGCCCCATCTGTTTTGAAGTGAAAAGCAAATACGATGACAAAATTTCTTTTCATTTTAATATTATCAGGAATGACACAGTTAACAAGTTCAGGACAAACCGAAACTGCAACCTTTGGTGGCGGATGTTTTTGGTGTACCGAGGCCATTTTTAAGAGTCTAAAAGGTGTTGAATCCGTTGAGTCGGGCTATTCGGGCGGAAAATTAAAGAACCCGACTTACAAGGAAATTTGCACGGGCGAAACGGGCCATGCCGAGGTGATTCAGATTACGTTTGATCCGAAAGTGATCAGTTTTCGTGAGCTACTCGAAGTTTTCTGGGAAACACACGATCCGACAACGCTGAACCGACAGGGCGCCGATGTGGGAACTCAATACCGCTCGGTTGTTTTTTACCACTCGCCACAACAAAAAGAACTTGCAGAGAAATACAAAGCAGAGCTGAACAAAGAGAATGTTTTTGGTAAACCGGTTGTGACTGAAATTTCTGCACTTGAAAAATTTTGGCTGGCAGAGAAATACCATCAGGATTATTACGAAAACAACTCGACGCAAGGTTATTGTCAGTTTGTGATTGTCCCTAAATTGCAGAAATTCAGGAAGGTGTTTAAAGATAAACTCAAATAATCCACATGGAATCAAACGATCCTGCAATTGTTTCGGGTCGTTTGGAGATGCAGGCCATGTACTGGTGGACAGTCAAAGGGAACAAAATGCCGTAGATTGGAATTTTTACTCCCCATTGATTTTTACGATACAAATCCTGTAACTGTAATTTCAATTGGTTGGCGATTATGAAGTTGCTTCGTTGCTTCGCAGTTCCGGTTTTTCAACCGGAATAATAAGGGCCATTCCAAAATAAATCAGAATAAATGCGGGGTTGAAAAATGTAATCAGGGCAAATGCCATTCTTAAAAATGTCGGATCCCACTCGGGGTTGATGTAGTTTGAAATTCCGCTGATTACTCCGGCAACTAATTTTTCGTTCGATCGTGTTAATCGTTTCATGACTTTGAGTTTTATTTGTTTCTGAGTTTAATTGTTATTCCAGTATTGGTTGTCAGTCATCCATGCTTCCAGTTGCATCGGCTCATTTTGTGTGTTGAAGTTGTGACTGTCAAGCATCCAGCTTTCTACATCCAAAGCAGATTCCGTATTGGAAATCGTTTCAACTGCGTTGAAATATTCTTCAACGGTCATCCATGGTTCAATTTCCAATGGTTTTTCCACCTCAACTGATTCATAAATTATTGCAATACTGAAATTTTTCGTGTCTGTCATCCAATCTTCCACTGTCAGTTCTTCTTCAGTTTCAATGGCTGTGAAATCAACATGAGTTGAAAATAGAGCATCATCGGTCATCCATTCTTCAAGCTGTAATGATTTTTCCTGTTCCGCTTCGAATGCAAAAGTTGCGGTTGAATGATTTAGCTGAATTGCAATTTCTGCATCGATTGCTTCAAAAACTGCATCGGTTTTTTTAGTTTCTGAAGCCTGGTTGTTCATCATCAAAGCGGTTTTTCCGTAGTAGTTGTTGTTTGAAAGCTGGTTCCATAAATCCTGTGCATTTACTGCCAGACTGATTAAAGCCAACCCTACAATTACTGTGCTTCCGCGTAAAATCATTCTTTTTACCTGTTCGTTAACTGTTTCCTGAGTGTTGTTCTGTGTTTTCATTTTTTTTTCTCCTATTGTTTTAAATTGTTTTTTCTGTTTCTGAATTTTGTTTTCTATTTCTATGACGCCTTAATTTTGTTTTCGTTACAGTTGATATAGTACAATCTTTAAAAATTTACCTTTCGTTACAATGTTATTTGTACTGCAAATATATATCTTTTCTATGATACCATGCAACACATAGTACTAATAAATTTCAAGATATTTTTTAATAAATTTATAAGTCATTGAAAATTAATTATTTAGATAGCAATATTTTTTCAGTAGAAATCAATTATTTTTCCGATGAAGTGTATTTTATCCTGAAAAAGAGAAAAATTCCAGCGAAAAATATTTTTAAGGAAGTGTAAAAATATTTAAGTGAGGTCGACAAAATTTCCTTTTTTTCAAAATAACCACAACGTGGTTGAATATGGATAGCCCTGAGTGAAACTCAGGGGGTGAGGGAAAGATAGGTTTTGCAACCCTGCAAAGGGTTGAATTTGTTCGTCTATGATATTCAACCCTTTGCAGGGTTGTTGTACGTTAACATTATTTTACCCCGGACTCCATCCGGGGCTATTGACATTGAATCCCTTCAGGATTTCAAAAAAATACTTAATAACTAATTAACAGAAATTATTAATTTAGGAATTTTGTCGTACACCCTATATCTTTGTGAAATACATAGAATCAGAAAAAAATGATACTCAGCATTGAAGAACAAGACCTGG
>JAUYEQ010000294.1 GCA_030691295.1 Bacteroidota bacterium | reverse complement strand
GGTTTTAAAATGGCAGTTTTGTTGGGTAACAACGACATTTATTGCCGCATGTACTGGCGATTTGATGAGGCGGTTCTTGGTTTTTCGCGCAACATGCACGAATATTTTGGCGGAAAAAGAGCAATAATGCTTGGGTTCTGGCTCATCGTTTTTGCCGGACCGTTAAATGTCTGGACGGTTTGGGGTTTGGACGGTTTGTATCTTTTTGTTTCATTGGTAATTGCCAACCGCTTGTTTGTGGCTATTGCAGGCCGACAGAATATTTTAGGATCTGTTTTGCTGCATCCGTTTCAGATGCTTAGTTTTACGGCCATTGTTTTCTACAATCTTTTCCGGAGAATAAAGAAAGAAACGACCTGGAAGGGGAGGAAAATTCAGTTGTAAGGCGCTTCTTGAAACAAGTGTTCAGTCTCAGTCACAGTTTTCAGTCACAGAATTCAGGCTTAAAGGTTTGAAGGTGCAGCGCACCGAAATATTTGTAGAAACAGATATATTTAAGCACAACCGTCCGTGCTATCAATTTGATAAAAGGAAAGCTGATTTTTCGGAAGGAACGGAAAACACAAATTTAAAAATAGAATATTTTACCTGATATGATTCTGAATAATAAAATCAATGTGGTTTTAATTGTAATTCTGACTTTTACAATTCTATCTGCCTCCGCTCAAAAAAAAAATCTGGCTTATTACCAGTGTGCCTTTTTCGAAAGTTACCGGGTTGGAAACATGGTTCCGTGGCCGGGCTTGATTGCGGAAATGGAGAAGGTGAAATCGACCGATCTTGCCTGGCAGACGGAAATGATAAAAGCCATGTACGGATTGGTCGGTTATCAGCTTGGTGCGAAAAACAAAGATTTGGCGCGGGCGTACGTGAACAAGGGGGATATTCATCTGGAGAAATTATTGAAATCTTATCCCCGGAATGCACAATTACATGGACTGGCCGGTGCTTTTTACGGATATAAAATTGCCCTTGCATTTTATAAAGCACCGTTTTTTGGACCCAAAAGCATGTACCACATCGAAAAATCAATTGAACTTGATCCTTCAGAGCCAGGCGGATACATTGAAAAAGGTAACTCATTGTTGTATCGTCCGGTAGCTTTTGGAGGCGACAAAAAGGAGGCGCTGGCATATTACAAAAAGGCGCTGAAGTTGATGGAAGCGAGTAGTGATCAAAAATGCAACTGGCAGGAAATGCTGCTCCGTGCATTTATCCTGAAGTCGTTGTACGAAACCAATCAGACCGCCGAAGCCGAAGCTTTAATGAAGGAAATGCAAAAAGACTACGGCTCGATGAGCTGGATCAAAGAATTTGTTGGAGCCAGTTTGATCGAGGGGAAATAAACATTTTCTATTGCCCCAATTCTTTCCTGATTCCGTCTTCTATCATTTTGGCAAGTACTGCACTGTCCATTCCTTTTGGTTCGATCGGATCGAGCGCGGTATATTTCAGGTGAACACCAAAAGTCATCGGAAAATTTCTGTTTCGCATTAATTTATAATGTCCGTCGATGGCAAACGGAACGATGATGGCTGATGGTGAAGTTTTTATCAGCGAAGCAATACCGGCAGGCATAAACGGGTTTAGAAGCCCGGTTTTGGTTCGTGTTCCTTCAGGAAAAATACAGGCTGCATAATTGTTTTCCTCGATGTGCCTTCCGAGCAACAAAATATCCTTGACCGATTGCCTTGGGTTTTTGCGGTCTATCAAAACCGATCCTCCGTAGCGAAGATTGTACGAAATACTTGGAATTCCTTTTGCCAATTCAATTTTAGAAATAAATTTCGGATGATTTTTCCTGAAACCGACAATCACGGCAGGAATATCGAGCGTACTTGTATGATTGGCCACAATGATGAGCGGACGGTTTTTGGGTATCTTTTCAAGTCCTCTGTAAGTGATTCGTGCACCCAAAATATAAAGGCTGTACAGTAATCCAAAGTTCATGATATCGACCGCTTTTTTTCGAACCGGATAACCCCAAATCCATCGGGTGACGATCTGAATAGGATGAAAAATCAGCAAAAGCATCCCGAAAACAAACATATAAACGGGAGTCAGCAAATAGGAGAGGATTGTCTTCATTTCGATCGGTTTTTTTTTCAGGCGGAAAAATAGCCAAAAAAAACAAGCTTCTGAAAAAAGAAATTCACTGAATTCATCCTGAACTTTTTGTTTCTTTGACCAAACAATTTCAAAATCAATACCCATGACCAATAACGATATCCTGAAAAAACTGCGTGTTGCGCTGAAATTGCGCGATGAAGACATCGTTGATATTCTAACTCTTGCTGAATTTAAAGTGTCGAAAAGCGAGGTGAATGCTTTGTTCAGAGCCGAAGACCATCCAAATTACAAGGAATGTGGCGACCAGTTACTCCGGAATTTTTTGAACGGTTTGGTCATTTATATGCGCGGGCCGGAAGGGGAGACGCGGAAACCTGCAACGGCGACTCAAATCGCAAAAATAGAAAAGCCAAAAGTGACTGTTAAAAAGGCGATAGTAACGAAAAGTAGCGACCGGCAAACTCCTTCTGAAAGTTAGAAAATTGTTTAAACTCCTGTTTTATCTTTAAATTTTCCCTTTTTATATAGGGATCTCAGGTTTTCCGGCTTCGAGCCAGGCCGAATAAATAAAACTGGCAAGGGTTCTGGATGATTCCTGAAGAAGCCGGGTCGTAAACAAACCGGTTTCTTTCCAAAGACTTTCGTAATAAGTTTCGTCGTATTGTTGGCCTGCCTGCCCGTATGCCCTGCTGTCGGCCTGTAATAGCGTGCTGACGTATGAATGGTTGTTATACAAATTCCTGAAAATAGTTGATTTCACATCTGGTACTTTGTCGATGCAGGAGGTTTTGAAACTGATTTCATCAATGTACTTGTCGATCATGGTTTCTTCGTACCGCCGGTGAATTCCTGTCTGATCGCTCAATTGGCCGTTGTAGTTGACAGTGATGTGCAAGGGCATAAACCCATCGCCAACATAGTGCCCCAAATCGGCTGCTGTCAGTACGGCTTGCTCCCAGTTTTTATGTTTAAAGTTCAACACCAGTGCCTTGTAAGTCGAATCGGTAACCCAAGGCAAGGTGCCATTTTTTATCACCATCGCTTTTCCGTATTTATTACAGAGCGCATCAAAATCCTCCTCAATTTTGGTGGAAGTATTGAACTCATCGAAAATGTCAATGTCGATAAAGTGTTTTACAAATTCGTTTTTGTCATTTTTTTTCCTGATGTCGGCATCAGAGCCATGTTCAGCCAAAATGGGCGCCCATACTTTCAGTTGCTGAAGTTCTTTTGGAAAATATTCAACGCACGACGAATTGATTTTCCGGTGTGCTTTTTCACCCCAACTACCGAGCGTAATCAGAAGGACGAACAAAATGGAATAACGAAATAGGAAGGAGTTCATAGGGAACATTTATTAGTTGCCAAAATAAGCCATAAATCGGTACGAATCCGATACGAATGGTACAAACAGTTAAATTCTGCAATAAACACAAAAAAGACCCCTTGAGTTAATCAAGGAGTCTCTTTCAGTTTGAGGTCTCTGGCGGATTTGAACCGCCGTACACGGTTTTGCAGACCGCTGCCTAACCACTCGGCCAAGAGACCAATGTTTGGTTATTCCCGTTTTGGGTGGGCAAAGATAACAAAAAAACATTCCAACCTGCAAGTAAAAAATGGTCTTCAATTGAAATTAACTCTTATTGAAGCCTGCTGTCGTATTCCATTCGCGCCTTTACAATTTCGTCCATGCTACCCGACGACCATTGCGCCAGTTCCAAAATTTGCTGAAGCAAGCTTTTCCCCAAAGAGGTCAGTTCGTATTCAACACGGGGAGGTACTTCAGCATATATCTTTCTTGTAAGCAATCCGTCGCGTTCGAGCGAGCGAAGGGTCACCGTTAACATACGCTGAGAAATTCCTTCAATTTTGCCTTTCAATTCGTTGAACCGCGTTTTGCCTGAATAGCCCAAATTCAGAATGGCCAGTAGCGACCATTTATCCCCGAAACGGTCCATAATATCGCGAACCGGACAAAATTCGTGGGGTCTTTCTTCATCTGTAAAAAAAACTTTCAATTTTTTTTGAAGGTCAATCAGTTGGTTATCTGCAATGGTTACTTCCATGTTCCCTGGTTATATTAAAATATGCATTTGCAAGTTCAAAAGTTACTTTGTAATATTGAGGCACTAAAAGTAACTATTGAAAAGGAATTATCCAAATAAAAATGAAATAATAAGTAGAAAATTAATTTAAAACAATTAAAAATGAGCGTATTAACAAACTTGAAATGGCGTTATGCCACCAAACGCATGAACGGACAAAAGGTTCCGGCAGAAAAACTGGAGAATATTCTTGAAGCGATTCAGCTGGCGCCAACATCAATTGGCATGCAACCGTTTACTGTTTTGGTTATTGAAGATGCAGAACTACGGGCTCAAATTGCTCCTGCCATTTACAATCAGCCACAAATTACAGAAGGTTCGCACGTTTTGGTATTTGCTGCATGGAAAGAATACAGCAACGAAAACGTTGATAAATACATCAGCCACATTGCCTCACTTCGTGGAATTCCGGTTGAGTCGCTCAATGGAATGCGTGACATGGTTACAGGATCTATTTCAGGAAAAACTCCTGAACAACTCCTGAACTGGAACATGCGCCAGGCATACATAGCACTTGGATTTGGTCTGGTTGTAGCAGCGGAAGAACAGGTTGATGCCACTCCGATGGAAGGCTTTGATCCGGACGCTTTGGATGCTCTACTCGGACTTCAGGAAAAAGGATTGCGCAGCACAGTGATCATGACTTTGGGATACCGCGATGCCGGAAAAGATTACCTGAGCGGCGCCGCAAAAGTCAGAAGAGAAAAAGATGAATTATTTGTGAGGCTTTAATCTTCTGGTTGAAATTTTACTTGATCAGTAACTGAAAGTGCATTTGTGCTTTCAGTTACTGATTTTTTTTACTTTTATCAGAATTTAGGAAACAAAAATTCGAATGAACCAAATTGACAGATTTGCCGTAAATCTTCAGGCGACAGAACGGATGCCGCTGCTTTTTGTGGGTCACGGAAGTCCGATGAATGCAATTGAAGACAACATAATTTAGCCGGAAATGGGCTGAACTTGGGAAGCAACTGTCCCGCCCGCAGGCAATTTTGTGCATTTCGGCGCATTGGCTGACTTCGGGAACATTTGTAACTGCAATGGAAAAACCCCACACCATTCACGATTTTGGCGGTTTCCCTCCTGAATTATTCCGACAGCAGTATTCCGCTCCCGGTTCTCCTGAATTGGCTGAAGCAGTGATTCGTATTCAACATGAAAATCAGATCAGTAAAAATTTAGAATGGGGACTCGATCATGGAACCTGG
>JAUYEQ010000288.1 GCA_030691295.1 Bacteroidota bacterium | reverse complement strand
TCAGTAAACGCGAGTCACCCCGAGAGGATTTTTAGTCCTGGCGCGACTCAAAGTCGCCCTCGGACTGAAAGTCAGAGGCTGCTACACAACCTTAATTTTAAAATCCATCACTTCGATCAAATCACCGCTCCGCAGCTTTGCCCGTTTGCGGAATTCGGGTTCGCCGTTCCGGAAAACAATCCCATCGTCAACCATCATTTTTGCCTGTCCGCCAGACTCGCAGACCCGCATGATTTTCAGCAGTTTAATCAGCTCAATAAATTCCGCTCCATTCAGTTCGTATGTTTTCATTTCCAATATTTTTTATCCGCTTTTGGCATTTTTTTAATCCAAATTTCAGACAAAGATATGAATCTGTTATGAACGCCATTTTTTTTGTCATATTTTAAAATAAATGAGTATTTGGTTATTTACCTATACAGTTGAATAATGTGAAAATATCCTTTGCCGTTCGCCTTTAGGCAACGGGTTGCATTGATCAGACAGTATGGGCTTTAGCCCAAAATGCAGTGGTAAAGCCATTGGCCTCTATCATCAATTTATCCGTCCCGATGGATCGGGACGGCAAATGATAACTTGGGTACACAATCGGATACCGATATAAAATAAACTTCTACCCTCTTGAATTACAAAGATATTTGATTATTTTTGCGCTGCTTTTAAAAATTAATTTTAAGCGGTTGTTATTGAAAGCGATGCTGCTGCTTAAACATTGTACAACAATTAAAAAAACGTTACATGTTATCATCTGAAAAGAAATTAGAATTTTTCGAAAAATACGGCAAATCAGCCGTTGACACAGGTTCATCTGAAGCGCAGGTCGCAATGTTTTCATTCCGCATCAGCGCGCTGACCGATCACCTGAAAACCAACAAAAAAGATTTCAGCACCCAGCGTGCTCTGATCACCCTGGTAGGTAAACGCAGAAGCCTTTTGGATTATCTGAAGAAAAAAGACATCAACCGTTACCGCGCAATTATCAAAGACCTTAACTTACGTCGATAATTTAAGACAGAAAAGGCCCCGATATATCGGGACCTTTTCTTATTTTTATACCCGTTTAAGAAATCTGATGGTACCAGTTTCTTAAACGCAAAACTTCAGTAAAATTATTTTTCCTGAATAAAATACCCCACCACGCCATTTGTAGAGTACCGTGTAAAAAATAAATTATTCGAAAAAATTATGAATCAAGCAATTATTAAAACAATTGACCTTGGCGATGGCCGTACCATCACCATTGAAACCGGCCGGTTGGCCAAGCAAGCCGATGGTGCGGTGGTTGTTCGTATGGGTGACACAATGTTGATGGCCACCGTTGTGGCAGCAGTTGATGCAAAAGAAGATGTGGATTTTATGCCACTTTCTGTTGACTACCGCGAGAAATTCGCAGCTGCCGGACGTTTCCCAGGTGGATTCCTGAAACGTGAATCACGTCCGTCGGATGATGAAGTGTTGATTGGCCGTTTGGTTGACCGCGCTTTACGCCCATTGTTTCCTGCCGATTTCCATGCCGAAACTGCCATGATGATCTCCCTGATTTCATCAGATTCTGAAGTAATGGCCGATTCACTTGCCGGACTTGCCGCATCTGCTGCAATTGCAGTTTCAGATGTGCCATTCGAAAAGCCTATTTCTGAAGTTCGTGTTGCACGCATCGACGGAAAATTCATCGTAAACCCAACCTTTTCACAGCTTAAAAAAGCTGATCTCGATATCATGGTTGCCGCTACATTCGACAACATTATGATGGTTGAAGGCGAAATGGAAGAAGTTTCGGAAGAAGACATGCTCGAAGCAATCAAAGTTGCACACGAAGCCATTAAAATCCAGTGCAAAGCCCAGGACGAACTGGCCGCTTTGGTTGGAAAAACAAAACGTACCTATTGCCACGAAATAAACGATGCCGATCTGAAAGCCAAAGTGTTGGCAGATCTTTATCCGGCCTGTTATGCGCTTGCGACTCAGCGTCTCAACGACAAACACCTTCGGATGGAAGGTTTCCGTACTATTGTTGAAGAATACATTGCCGAATACAAAGAAGCCAACGCTGAAAATACCGAAATCGACCTCGAAACAAATATCAAACTGATTAAAAAATATTACCACGACGTTGAGAAAGAAGCCATGCGCCGCATGATTCTTGACGAAGGTATTCGTTTGGACGGCCGCACAACCACCCAGATTCGCGCAATTTGGGGAGAGGTTGATTATCTGCCGGGATCTCACGGATCAGCCATTTTCACCCGTGGCGAAACGCAGTCGCTTTCTTCGATCACTTTGGGAACCAAAATGGATGAGAAAAAAATCGACAGCGTAACTTACCAGGGAGTCGAAAAATTCCTGTTACATTACAACTTCCCTCCATTCTCGGTGGGTGAAGCCAAAGTACCACGTGGAGTTGGCCGTCGCGAAATCGGACACGGAAACCTTGCTTTACGTGCCCTGAAAAAAATGATTCCTGATGAATTTCCTTATGTAATAAGAATTGTATCTGACATTCTGGAATCAAACGGTTCATCGTCGATGGCCACTGTTTGTGCCGGAACAATGTGTATGCTCGATGCCGGTGTTAAAATGAAACGTCCGGTTTCTGGTATCGCAATGGGTTTGATTACCGATCCTGCAAACAATAAATTCGCTGTACTTTCTGATATTCTGGGCGACGAAGATCATCTTGGCGACATGGACTTCAAGGTAACCGGTACATCGAAAGGGATTACTGCTACCCAAATGGACATCAAGGTTGGCGGACTTTCATACGAAATTCTTACACAGGCATTGCTTCAGGCAAAACAAGGCCGCGAACACATTCTGGGCGAAATCCTGAAAGTCATTTCTGAACCACGCGAAGATTACAAACCAAACGTTCCACGCGTAGTGATCATTCAGGTTCCAAAAGAATTCATCGGACCAATTATTGGCCCTGGAGGAAAGAACATCCAGAAACTTCAGGAAGAAACCAAAACGGTTATTTCGATTGAAGAACGCGATGATATTGGTTTCGTTCAGATTTCAAGTATAAACAAAGAATCACTTGATGCTGCCGCTGCCCGCATCAAAATGATTGTAGCTATTCCTGAAAAAGGCGAAATCTACAAGGGTAAAGTAAAATCAATCACTTCGTTTGGCGCCTTTGTCGAAATCATGCCTGGCAAGGAAGGATTGCTGCATATCTCTGAAATTAGCTGGAACCGTTTGCAAACAGTTGAAGAAGAATTGTCCGAAGGTCAGGAAATTGAAGTGAAATTGCTGGACATGGACCGCGATGGTAAAATGAAATTATCGCGTCGTGTATTGCTTCCAAAACCTGAAGGAATGCCAGACAGACCAGAACGCAGCAACGATGACAGACCTCCACGTCGCGACGACAACCGCGGTGGTGGCGATCGTGGCGGAGACCGTCGTGACAATCGTGGTGGCGGAGATCGCCGTGATAACCGCGACCGTCGATAGTAAACGATCAGTATCATTCAAAAGATAATTTGAAAATGCCCGCTGGTCGGGCATTTTTAATTTATAAGCAATGAGGAGTTGGGTGTCGCGATTTTTAATCGCGCTTTATAAAAACGGAGATTAAAAATCTCCGCACCCGATTTGTAATTCAAGTGCCAATAGTAAGTTTTGCCAAAAAATATAAAAACCAAAAACCCATATACCCAGTATGAAAAATCCAATTTTTTATTTATTAGCATTCGCATTTATGATGTCATGCACTCAAAAACCAATCAACTACCCGCCAACAGCAAAAGGGGATGTAAAAGACACCTATTTCGGAACCGAAGTGGAAGATCCTTACCGCTGGCTCGAAGACGACAATTCAGCAGAAACAGCAGAATGGGTTAAGGCCCAGAACCAGCTCACTTTTGGTTACCTCGAAAAACTGCCATTCCGCGACCAGATAAACAGCCGCCTGACCGAATTGTGGGATTACCCCAAATACGGAACACCTTCTAAGGAAGGCGACAAGTATTTCATTTACAAAAACAGCGGACTTCAAAACCAGAATGTTTTATATACGACCAACGACATGGCAGTAGAACCAACCGTTTTACTTGATCCGAACACTTTGTCGGATGATGGAACTGCCGCCCTAACCAGTGTCACGGTATCCGACGATGGCAAATACCTGGTGTACCAGTTGGCCAAATCGGGTTCCGACTGGAATGAAATTTTCGTGAAGAACATCGAAACCCTAGAATTACTCCCGGATCACATTGACTGGGTGAAATTTTCCGGAATAAGCTGGTTCAATGACGGATTCTTTTACAGCGCCTACGACAAACCCGAAGCCCGAAGCGAATTGTCGAAAGCGAACGAGTTTCAAAAGGTTTATTTTCACAAACTCGGAGCGGAACAATCAGAAGACCAGCTGATAGTGAGTGATCAAAACAATCCGAAACTCATGTTTGGTGCAGGTGTGACAGATGACAAACGGTTCCTTCTAATTTCAAAAAGTAAGGGGACAAGCGGAAATGCCCTTGAAATTAAGGACCTCAGCAAAAACGACGCTGCTTTTGTAAGCCTGATGGATAGCTACGGATCCGAATTTAATCCTGTAGAAAATCAAGGAGGCGACCTTTATGTCCTGACCAATTACAAAGCACCAAAATACCGTTTAATCCGTATCAACACCAACCAGCCCGAAGAAAAAAACTGGATGGATATTATTCCGGAGAAAAAAGATGTACTGGAATCTGTTGTTATGATTGGTGGCAAATTGGTTGTTAATTACATGACCGATGCGCACAGCAAAACAGAGGTATATTCATACGATGGAGTTTTGGACCATGAAGTTCAGCTTCCGGGAATTGGCACAGTGAGCGCTTTCTCCGGGAAAAAGGAAGAAAATATTGCTTATTACAGTTACACATCCTACAACACCCCGGGCGAAATATACAAATACGATTTTACCACCAAAGAATCATCGCTGCATTTCAGGCCTGAAGTGAAATTTAATCCGGATGATTTCGAAGTAAAGCAGGAGTTTTTTGCCAGTAAAGACGGCACCATGGTTCCCATGTTTATCGTCAGCAAAAAAGGAATTGAATTGAACGGTAACAATCCTACTCTTTTGTATGGCTATGGTGGTTTCAATGTTAGCCGGAAACCGGATTTTTCTCCCTCCAGAATTGCATTCCTCGAAAATGGGGGAGTATATGTTGTGGCCAGCCTTCGCGGTGGCGGCGAATACGGCGAAGAGTGGCACAAATCAGGAACCAAATTGCAAAAGCAGAATGTGTTCGACGATTTCATCGCGGCTGCTGAATATCTGATAAGCAAAAAATACACTTCAAGCGAAAAACTGGCCATTCAGGGTGGATCAAATGGCGGATTGCTGGTAGGTGCAGTTACCAACCAAAGGCCCGAATTGTTTAAAGTTGCGCTTCCGGCCGTAGGTGTGATGGACATGCTGCGTTTCCACAAATTTACCATCGGATGGGCATGGGCCAGCGACTATGGCACCAGTGAAGACAATTCGGAAATGTTCAATTATCTCTACGGATACTCACCTTACCATACCATCAAAAAAGGAACTGCTTACCCGGCTGTATTGGCAACTACTGCCGATCACGATGATCGGGTTGTTCCGGCGCACACTTTTAAGTACATGGCCCGGATGCAGGAGTTAAATGCACAAAACAAACTCCCGCTGCTGGTTCGTATCGACACCAAAGCTGGTCACGGCGCAGGCAAACCAACTGCCAAAGTGATCGAAGAACATACAGATATCTGGTCGTTTGTGTTTTATCATTTGGACATGAAAATTTAATTTTAGTGAGCAGGTGACTTGGAGTCACCTGCTCACTATCAACTCCCGAAATATTTT
>JAUYEQ010000271.1 GCA_030691295.1 Bacteroidota bacterium | reverse complement strand
ACGATAAGAATTGCAGCTCCAACAGAAATATAAACTCCACCACCATTGTTTACTGCCTTGATGTCGCTCTTTATTGTGCGAACTTCTTTGCGTAATTCTTTCTTTTCTGCCGAATTCAGTGTTTTCATATCCATCTCCTTGATTTCATTTAACCTGATTTCCATTTTAGAGATCTCTGCTGATTTAGCAGTTGCAGTTACTGTAGTTGCAGTGGTTGCAGTTTCTGTTTCTGCTTTCAATAAGGTTGGATTGCATAATAGCAACATGCAACCAGTCATTAAGCCAAGAGTTAATTTTTTCATTTTAGATAAATTTAATTTGTGAATTAATTTTCACTTTACAAAGGTCATCATTGCTAACTCGATAAGCGTTACACAATTCCGGCGAAAAGTTACATGATTCACACCTTGTGAAATTTTAATCTGGCTAAATTCGACATGGAATGGTAAAACAAATGGTGGTGCCTGTTCCATCCCGTTTGTTCCTTGTATCCAACAGTTCAGGATCTTTTTCTACCCATATTTTTCCGCCAAGCATTTCAACAAAAGCCTTCGAGATGGATAATCCAAGACCTGCTCCTTCATATTTTTTGTTCAGTGTTTCATTGCCTTGCCTGAACCTTTCAAAAATCGTTTCTATTTTTTCAGGGTCAATCCCGATGCCTGTATCTTTCACGTAAAATTCCAGTTCGACAGGCTCACTGACCGAATCGGTTGTTGTTGTAGAGACAAGGTATGCCTTGTCTCTGTCATAATCGGCAGCAACGGTTGGTGAGCCTGTCGAACCAAATCCAAATTCTATTGAACCTTTGTCGGTGAATTTAATGGCATTTTTAATCAGGTTGGTCAAAATGGCATAAACTTTATCCCGGTCGGTTTTTACAATGGTTTTTTCTGATTCCAGGTTGTTTTTCAGGCAAATTTCTAATCCTTTCTGTTCGGCCTCAGGCTTGAAGAAAGTGTATAATTCTGTCATTTGTTCATTTATATTCACTTCTGACAAGGAAATTCCCATGTGCCCTGATTCAATTTTCGAGATGCTCATGATGTCGCTGATTATATTCATCATTCGTGCACCACTTTTCTGTATGATCCCGATATATTCCTGCTGCAATTCGCCGGTAAGTTCAGGTTCTTTTAGCAGCTCGGCAAAACCAAGGATTCCGTTCATGGGCGTTCTTATTTCGTGGCTCATATTGGCCAGAAATGCCGATTTCAAACGGTCACTTTCTTCCGCTTTATCTTTTGCAATAATCAGTTCTGCCGCCCGATTTTCTTTTTCTCCATTTTGAAACAGAAGTTCTTTGTTGGCAATGATTAGTTCCGCCGCCCTATTTTCTTTCTCTTTGTTCTGATATGCAAGTTCTTTATTGGCAATAATCAGCTCATCGGCCCGTTTTTCTTTTTCCCGGTTTTGAAATGCAAGTTCTTTGTTGGCAATCCTTAACTCTGCCGCCCGTTTTTCTTTTTCTTCGTTTTGATAAAGAAGTTCCTTGTTCGCAATTATCAACTCCGCTGCCCGTTTTTCTTTTTCTTCATTCTGATAAGCAAGTTCTTTGTTGGCAATAAACAATTCATCGGCTCTTTTTTCTTTTTCCCGGTTCTGAAATGCAAGTTCTTTATTTGCAATCCTTAACTCGGCGGCTCGTTTTTCTTTCTCCTCGTTTTGAAACAGAAGTTCCTTGTTGGCAATGATTAATTCAGCAGCCCGGTTTTCTTTCTCCTGATTCTGATATATTAGTTCTTTGTTGGCAATGTATAATTCATCGGCCCTTTTTTCTTTTTCCCTGTTCTGATAAGCAAGTTCTTTGTTGGCAATGATTAGTTCTGCCGCCCGCTTTTCTTTCTCTTCATTTTGAAAGTCGAGTTCTTTATTGATTTCAAAATACTTTCCGCTTTGTGCGATAATTATTTCCCTTTTTTCCTGAAGGCTTATCTCTGCCTGCTTGCGTTTAGTCTCAAGTTCATAATCATTCAATGCTCTTCTAATTGTCGGAACCAGCCTTTCCAGATTGTTCTTGAACACATAATCGGTTGCCCCGTTTAACATTTTTTCAATGGCCACGCCTTCCATTATTTTTCCTGAAACGAAAATGAATGGGATATGCGGATATTTTTCCCTGGCCACTCGTAAAGCTTCGTTCCCATTGTAATCGGGCAGGTTGTAATCCGATAGTATAAGGTGGATATTTTCAGTTGCAAGAAAATTCAGAAAATCTTTTTCGCAATCGGCCAGAAAATAATTGTATTCAATTTTGGCGCTTTCAATTTTGGCGTTAATTATTTCGGAATCTTTGAACGAATCTTCAAGGTGCAGAATTCCTATTTTATTGTTCATAGATTCATTTCCCTTATTATTGTTTCGTTCCAGATAATACTTTTGTTGTCTGTTTTTACTTCCTTCAGGTTCATCGATGGCAGGGTAAAATAAATGGCCGATCCTTTCCCAAACTCACTTTCGATGCAGATGGTGCCACCCAGTAATTCTATAAAAGCCTTTGAAATGGACAATCCCAATCCGGCGCCTTCATATTTCCGGCTGACAGATTCACTTGCCTGCCTGAACCTTTCAAAAACAATTCCCAACTGTTCCGGACGAATACCAATACCTGTATCTTTCACAAAAAATTCGATGGTTTCAATTGTTCCATTCGTAGAGACAAGGCATGCCTTGTCTCTACAATCGGATGCCTTGTCTCTAACCGAACCACCGGAAACGGTTGGTGAGCCTGTCGAACTAAACCCAATTTCTATAGAACCCTTGTTGGTGAATTTAATGGCATTGTTAACCAAATTGGAAAGAATGGCCAGTAATTTATCTTTATCAGTTTTTATAAAAGTTTCGTGTAACCGTATGTTGTTTTTACAGGATATCTTAATGCCTTTTTGTTCAGCCTCCGGTTTGAAGAAAGAAAATATTTCATTCATTTGCTCATTTACGTTTATTTCAGAAATTGAAACCCCCATTTGCCCCGAATCGATTTTTGAAATGCACATGATATCGTTGATGATATTGAGCAGACGTGCGCCGCTTTTCTCAATGATGCTGATGTAATAATCTTGTTGTTTACAGGAAAGATCAGGTTCTTTCAGCAGTTCAGTAAAACCCAGGATTCCGTTCAATGGTGTTCTGATTTCATGGCTCATATTGGCCAAAAAAGAGGATTTTAACCGGTCGCTTTCTTCTGCTTTCTCCTTGGCCGCTATTAACTCTATTGCAAGTTTTTCCTTCTCTTTATACTGACAGATCAGCATCTCGTTCAAAACCAATAATTCAGCCTGTCGTATTTCTTTTTCTTCTATCTGAAAAACAAGTTCTCTGTTGGCGCTTTTCAGCTCCTCCCCGGCTTGTTGACGTTCAGTGGTAAGTTTCTGTTCGTTCAGAGCCCTTTTAATCGCCGGTACCAGGCGCTCCAGTTTGTTTTTGAGAACGTAATCTGTGGCTCCGTTTAACATTGCGTTAATCGCGCGATCTTCACCCATTGCTCCTGATACGAAAAGGAATGGGATATTGGGATATTGTTCCTTTGCAATTCTTAATGCTTCGTTGCCATTAAAATCGGGCAGGCTGTAATCAGATAAAATGATGTCGATATTTTCAGTTTCAAGAATATTGATGTAGTCTTTTTCGTTTTCGGCCACAAAATAATCATGGTCGATTTCACCACTTTCAATCAATGATTGAATTAATTCAGAATCTTTGAAAGAGTCTTCAAGGTGCAGTATTTTTATCTTTCTGTTCATGAAATTAGAGTTCAAAGTGGTTTCTGATATTAAATCACTTAAAATTCACTGGTGGCGGTTGGTTGATAATTGCCCAGTATTGTCCCAAAACTTTAATGGCATCAAGAAACTGAGCAACATCAATGGGTTTCACAACATACGAATTAGCCCCAAGTTTATAGCTCTCCACCAGATCTTTTTCTTCGCCCGATGAGGTGACCATTATTACCGGAATTAATTTAAATTTTTCAACGGAACGGATGTGTTTAAGTACTTCAATCCCATTCATTCTCGGCATCTTAATATCAAGTAAAATAACGGCAGGATCGCCATGATCATTACCGAATTTACCGCGTTTATACAAAAAATCCAATGCTTCAACTCCATCTTCGGCAACAACAACTTCGTTGGCAAGATTATTTTCAGCAAGGGCGGCAATGGTAAGTTCAACATCTTTAGGGCTGTCATCAACAATTAGGATTTTTCTAACTTCAGCTTTCATAATTTGGGTGGTTTATTGTTTTTGAATACTTCCTCGTTCGGAATTCTAAAGAAAAACGTGGCTCCATTTCCAACTTCACTTTCTGCCCAGCATTTTCCTCCATGTCTCACAATAATTCTGTTCACATTGGCCAGTCCAATTCCGATTCCTTCAAAATCAGAAGCTTTGTGCAATCGCTGGAAAACGCCGAATAGTTTATCAGCATATTTCATGTCAAATCCGGCACCGTTGTCCCTGATGTGAAAAACTATTTTGTTATCCAATATTTCATATCCAATATTGATTTTTGCTTTTTCCTTGTTCTTTGAATATTTCAAAGCGTTGGAGATCAAATTTTCCCATACCTGATGAATCAATGTTTCATCGCCAGTTGTTTCCGGCAATTCAGATACAATTATTTCAACATCGCGCCCTGCCAATTCTTTGTCGAAACTTTTTAAAACCTGGGCTACTATGTTTTGGGAGTTAATATTGGTTTTCTGAAGTTCGGTACGGCTTAATCTTGAAAATGTCAGTAATGCATCTATCAGATTGCCCATTTCATGTGAGGATTCCGAAATGATGTTCAAATATCTTAGTCCTTTTTCGTCGAGCTGATTTGAACTATTTTTAATCAGCAGGTCAACAAATCCTCCGATATGTCTCAATGGGGCGCGTAAATCATGCGACACAGAATAGCTGAACGCTTCGAGTTCTTTGTTGGCAGCTTCCTGTTTTTCTTTTTCTTCATTCTGAAAAACAAGTTCTTTATCAGCAATGATTAATTCTGCTGCCCGTTTACCTTTTTCTTCGTTTTGAAATACAAGTTCTTTGTTGGCAAGGATCAATTCTGCCGCACGGTTTTCTTTCTCAGTATTTTGAAATGCAAGTTCTTTATTGGCAATGATTAATTCAGCGGCTCTTTTTTCTCTCTTTTCATTTTGCTGTAAATTTTTGCCTGTAACAATTAATAAAAGTATTGTAGTTACCGATATTAAAACAAACATAATTCGCGAAATCCAATTGAATGCAGTGACGCTGAACTTGTTTGATTTTAGAAGCTGTTTGAGTTTCTTCTCCTCGTGCTGCTCAACTGCGGTGCTAATTTGTCGCAAATTGTCGGAATAATTTAAACCCTGATTGGTTGAGGCATAGGCAATTGCAGCAGGAAGTCCCTGCTTGCTTCTTAATTCGGCTTGTTGCAACGAAAAAGCCAACCGCTTTTGCATGTAAAAATGAATTGAGTCAACACGCTCTTGCTGGGCAGGATTCTCCTGAAATTGTTGCCTGAGTTGACCGATATTGTTGAAAATAATTTTTTCTGCAGTAAATAAGGGTTCAAGAAATGCACTGTCGTTGGTAATGATAAAACCCCGTGAAGCTGACTCAATGTCTTTGCCAAGTAGGAGGATATTGTCTAAATTGGAAATAATATCTTCTGTCTGCTGCACCAGTTGTTCCGATTCAATACGTTTTTGGTTGGTGATATATAAAGCAAGACCTATTAACACATTGCCGGCCAAAATTATGGCGGCCAGTATTATAAGTTTCATACGGATACTCGATTTCATTTTTTACAGGTTTTCTGAATTCGAAATAAAGGTGTACTTCTTTTTTCAATAGGTCATTACAGAATTTCAGGATTAATTTACATCATTCACACATATTATTGTGTAGTTAAAATTTATATTACATCCGCTCCATGTACCAGTTCAATTCTTTTTCCATTTTTTTGAATCGGAAAACGGCAGGGATGATTTTTCTTAGCCGAAGGTAAGCAGTCTCGCTTTTAACAACATAGTCGAAAGCTTTGTGATGCATACAATTTATTGCAATCTCTATTTTATCCTGCGACGAAAGCATTACCACCGGAATTAATGGATTGTAGGCTTTTATTTTGTCAAGAATATCTAATCCGTTCATTGCTTTTTTATCTATGCCGTTAAGCTCATAATCCAAAATGATCACATCGGGATTATGTTCCAGGTTTGCCAGGCAAAGCTCACCTGTTGAAAAAGTTTTAATCTTGAAATCCCCATGCTCCAACAATTCAATTTCAAGTAATTTTAAATACAGGGCATCATCATCGACCAGAAATATTTTAATTTTTTCGTTGTTCATTGATTTGCGCTTTTAATCAGATTATTCATTTTCCACGGTCTGTTTTATATGTTGCATGTTTCTTATGAAGATATTTTCACCTTCATATAACCTTTGCAAACGGGCATTATTGAAATATAATTTTGTGCTGTAAAGGTGCAAACCATTGCAAGGTATATAATTACATAATTTCATTATTTATTTGCATTATTCACACATTATATCCGGCAAGTCATTGATACACTTAAACACAAAAAGGCGGTTTCATTGGAACCGCCTTTTTGTGTTTTGATGATAAGAGAAATTTATTTTGGCTGTGTAACAGCATTCATTTGCAATGTTACAGCAGTTTGTGCCAACATTCTTCCGTTTATTGATGCGCCTGTCTGCAAATTAATACCTGTCTGGCTAATTATGATACCTTCAAAGTGGCTGGTGGTACCAAGGGTAACGGCCCCAGATGTCTGCCAGAAAATATTTTTTGCCTGAGCGCCACCGGCAAGAGTAATTCTTACAGCTGAACTCATTTTAAGGGTTCCGGCAACCTGGAAAATCCAAACATCGGTTGGGCTACCCGAAATAGTAATATCTGTTGGGATAACAATTGCACTTGTCCATTTGTACAAACCAGGTGTAAGTGTTTTGCCACCAATATTTCCAGCTCCTAAATTCAGAAAATCAGGGTTAACACGTCCGGCGGCATCAGTGTAGGCGGCCTGCATGTCAAGAACTGCAATTCCTAATCTGGTGGCGCTGGTAATTTTACATGCTGGACCGGCAGCATCAACTGAATATACATTTCCTGTCACTTCACCACAACTGAAAACCATTGCGGCTCCTGTAATCGGACTTGTTCCAATATCTCCGGTAATGCTGGATTTATACACACTGGTAACTCCTGTTTTCGATAGAATTACGAAATCGCCTGAAACTCCCAGATTTACACCTTTTAAATTTCCTTCTTGTGGTAAAATTACAGCTGACTTCAGATTGGTGGAATTTTCTGAAGAAATGGAAGTTTGATTTGAAACTGAAGTTTCATCCAATCCATAAACGCTATCTGCACTTTTACTACAACCGGTGATTAATCCAACCAATAGCATAGCCATGATTGGCATTAGTTTTACAAGGTTCATTTTTTTTGTTTTGTTGGTGACAGTATTGCCACGACTCAAAGGTGAGGCCATTATGTGCGGGAAAGTTGCATAGTTCTGGTCAAAACTTGTATAATTCACTGATTATGGGCTTTTATGTTTAGCTAATTGCGCAAAAAAAAGGAGTGTTGTTGGTAATAAAACCAACAACACTCCTTTTTTTTTATCAGTAAATGTTTACTGTCAATTGCTTACATCCGCTCCATGTACCAACTTAATTGTTTTTCCATTTTTTTGTAACGGAAAATGGCAGGGATAATTTTTTTCAATCGTAAGAAAGCTGTTTTGCTCTTAACAACATAATCGAAGGCTTTGTGGTGCATACAGTTTATTGCCACCTCTATTTTATCCTGCGAAGAAAGCATCACTACGGGAGTTTCAGGATTGAACGCCTTTATTTTATCCAGTACGTCTATTCCGTTCATTGCTTTTTTATCAATGCCGCTGAGCTCATAATCCAGAATAATTACATCAGGATTGTGGGATAGATTTTCAATGCAAAGTTCACCGGTAGGATATGTTTCAATTTTAAAATCGCCAAGTTCCATGAACTCAATTTCCAGTGATTTTAAATATACAGCATCGTCATCTACCAGAAAAAGTTTTATTTTTTGTTTGTTCATTAGTTAGTGTCTTTTATTATATTAAACTCTATTTCTAATTCTTTACAGGCCTGTTCACAAACATTTTCAAGCTGAACTACCATGTCTGATATTCCATCTGTCTGTTTCTGTGTACTTGCATATTCCTGAACTTTTTTTGCCATGGTTTCAAAATCTTCGCTGATACCCATGATTGAAAATGACGGGATCATTTTATGTATTGCCGAATACAGTAAATTCCAATCTTTATCATGGTAACTTTGTTTCATGGCGCTAACCAATGGCGGGGTTTGTTCCAGGTAAGCTGAAATCATTTCCATCATCAGTTTAGGATTTGACTTTGTTCGCTGGTTTAAGTATTCCAGATCCGTAAATTTTTCATGTTCTTCTTCAGTAACAATATTTTCAACTATAGATTTTCTTTTTTTAGTTGCGGTTTTTTTGACTGAATTGATTATTTTACTGTACAATAGTCTTTCATCTACAGGTTTTGGAATGTAATCATCAATTCCAACGTATTTGCATTTTGCCAGATCAACCGTGGTAACATCGGCAGTAAGAGCAATGATCGGAATGTCGCAATTCATTTCATGCCGGATATATTCAGTGGCTTCAAACCCGTTCATTTCGGGCATCTGCAGGTCCATCAGAATAATATCGTACGAATTTGCCTTTAGTTTTTCGACTGCTATTCTTCCGTTTGCTGCAATGTCACAATCAAACCCAAAATCATCCAGCAATGTCCGCATCAGTAATTGATTGAGGGCAATGTCCTCAGCGACCAATACTTTTATGTTGCTGATTTTTTTGTCTAATTCTGCTAATTCAGGTTCTGCTTCAACCGTTTCTTTTGTTTTCTGAAATTGTAATATTAAACTGAAGGTAGAGCCTTCATCCACTTTGCTATTTACTTTGATACTTCCTCCCTGTGATTCTACCAATTGTTTAACAATTGCAAGACCCAAACCGGTTCCGCCATATATGCGCGATGTTCCGCTGGTTGCCTGCTGAAAATTTTCAAAAATATTACCTATTTTATCGTTTGGTATTCCAATGCCGGTATCCGTAACTGCAAATTCGATGCTTACGTTTTCATCGTCTTCGTTCAGCAAACGAATGCTGACGGTGATTTTTCCTTTGTTAGTGAATTTTACCGCGTTGCTAACTAAATTCAGAATTATCTGGTGCAAACGTACCGGGTCGCCAACCAGCACTTCCGGAATTCTTTTGTCATATTCTTTAACCAGCAACAAATTCTTTTCCCAGATTTTGGTCTCAAACAGGTGCAGCATGGCTGCAATAGATAAGGACAGTTTAAATGGGGTTTTTTCAAAAATCATTTTACCAGCATCCACTTTTGCCAAATCCAGAATGTCGTTAATCAGTACAATCAGCGCATCGCCACTGATTTTGATGGCATGCAAATATTCTTTTTGTTTTGCAGTCAGTTCGGTTTTCAGCATCACCTTTGTAAATCCGATAATCGCGTTCATTGGAGTGCGGATTTCATGGCTCATGTTCGACAAAAACTGCTGTTTTGCTTTTACTGCATTCTCGGCCAGTTGCGTTGCTTTTTCTGCTTTCGATTTTGCTTCTTCGGCAATTACAACAGCCAACTCTGCAAAAACAATTGCTTCAGTCAATTCTGTCGAAATCCTTTTCTGTTCGGTAACATCTCTGGCAACAATTACGACTCCAAGTACTCGCCCTTTTTCGTCTTTGTAAACCGATCCGTTAAACAATACATCAGTAAGTTTTCCATTTTCATGGCGAAGTGTCAGGGGCGAATCGGCAACCGATCCATTTGCAAATACTTCCTGGTATACCTTGCGTGCTTTTTGCGGTTCGGTAAAATAATCGAGGAAATCAGTATCTCTCAGTTCATCGCGCGACACACCAGTAATTTTCACCAGTGCTTCGTTCATATCGGTTATTTTCCCTGCGGCGCTAATAACAACCAACGGATCACGACTTGCTTCAATAAGGCTGAGCGAATACTGAGAAGCTAATTTTAAAGTATAGCTGGATGCTTCAAGTTCTTTATTTTCAACAGTGCGCTTTTCTTTTTCTTCATTTTGAAAGATTAGTTCTTTGTCAGCAATGATCAATTCAGCTGCACGTTTTTCTTTTTCTTCATTTTGAAAAACAAGTTCATAGTTGGCAAGGATCAATTCAGCTGCGCGTTTTTCTTTTTCTTCATTCTGAAAAACAAGTTCCTTGTTTGCAATGCTCAGTTCATCAGCGCGTTTTCCTTTTTCATCGTTCTGAAACACCAGTTCTTTGTTGGCGATGATTAATTCTGCCGCTCTTTTTTCTTTTTCTTTGTTCTGAAAGGCAAGTTCTTTGTTGGCAATGATCAGTTCGTCGGCCCGCTTCTCCTTTTCATCATTCTGAAACGCCAGTTCTTTGTTCGCAATACTCAATTCATCAGCGCGTTTTCCTTTTTCATCGTTCTGAAACGCCAGTTCTTTGTTGGCAATGATTAATTCAGCCGCTCTCTTTTCTTTTTCTTTGTTCTGAAAGGCAAGTTCTTTGTTGGCAATTTGCAACTCCAACGCCCATTTTTGTCTGGCAATGTCTCTGGCCACCACCACGGCACCAATTACAATTCCATTGGTGTCCTTATAAACCGATCCGTTGAACAGCACATCGGTTAATTTTCCATTTTTATTTATGAAAGTAAGAGGAAAGTCTGTAAGCGAGCCATTTTCAAAGACTTTCATATAACCTTCACGGGCTTTTTGCGGATCAGTAAAATAGTCGTAGAAATTTGTACCGATTAGTTTTTTACGTGAAAGTCCGGTAATATTTACCTTGGCCTGGTTCATATCCGTAATTTTGCCATCGATACTGATGGTAATCAAGGGATCCAGACTGGCCTCTATTAAACTTCTGGCATATTGAGAATCGTGAGCGATTGTTCTTTCCATTTTAGTCCTTCTGTAATGCCTTTTGTTTCAATTATTTAATATTCCCAATCTCGTCAATCGGACTGCGTCTTTTTTCTTTCAGTTGTTTAAAATGAGAAGGGGAGAGTCCTGTCATTTTTTTAAATTGGTTGGAAAGGTGGGCTACGCTGCTGTAATTCATTTTCCATGCAATTTCGGTAATGTTCAGTTCTCCGTAAATAATCAATTCTTTAATCTTTTCAATTTTATGAGAGATAATGAATTGCTCAATGGTGGTTCCCTGAACTTCAGAAAATAAATTGGCCAGATAAGTATAATCGTAGTTTAATTTTTCGCTTAAAAAAATGGAGAAATTTGTTTTAATTATTTCGTTCGAATGATGGATCATTTCAATAATTGTGTTCTTTATCCTTTCAATCAATACCGAACGTTTGTCATCCATTAGTTCAAACCCGGAGTTGAGCAATCCAATTTTCACTTGTTCACGAACCTCGTCAGAGATATTCTCCATAATCTCAACTTCTCCTAAATCAACCAGCATGTAGTGTAGCCCAAGTTTTTTCAACTCTTCTTTTACCGCGACTTTGCAACGGTTGCTCACCATGTATTTAATATATAATTTCAATTGATTTTGTTTTTTTATTAGTTGGATACTTGCAAAGATGTATAAATTAAATCATTAATGCAATGCAATTCTTTGTATGAAAATTACATAATTCATACTTTTTCAGGGAACTCCTGACCACAAGGTCGTTCTGTGGATAATAACCGGGATTTATATTTGCCATAAAGTTAACATTGAAATACCCTTAGCGGCTTTTTGAAATTCATACTTCGCATTTAATTTATGAGGAATGGTCATTGTCAAAGATCGTGCCGCAGGAACAAGATGAGTTGGAAGTGGAGAAAAACCGAATTCTAATTTGTGATTATTTGTGATGAATGAATATTGTGAGAGATAAGCTAAAAAAAACCGCTGAAGATCAATGTCTTCAGCGGTTATAATTTTCCTAACAGTGCCCGGAACAAGACTCGAACTTGCACAAGCTTGCGCTCACTAGTCCCTGAAACTAGCGTGTCTACCAATTTCACCATCCGGGCATTTGCTTTTCTTTTAAAGCGCTGCAAATATAAAAACATTTATCAATTTGAAGATTGTTTTGTTGTGCTATTTTGAATTAATTTTGTTCCAGATTTTGATTCTGCATTCATGAAAATTTAATCCTGGAAGTTCGTTTATCGGCGGAATTCAGCAATTAGCCGTTTTTGTTGTGCTTCAGTGAATATAAATGTTTCTTTTTGCCCGAACAATTTAATCCGGTTTGCAATGATTCAAAAGTATCTTGAAGATTATGCTGTATTTTGGGAAGACAGCAAATCTGATTTTCCATTTATAACCCAAAAATTCAACCAGAACGAGAAGCAATCGCGTGAAGAAATTCTTGATAAGTACATTCAGTCGGTAAAAGTCGTCAGAAATGGAAAGTTAACCCGGAAGAATTTCAATGAAAAGGACGAACGATTGTTTTTTGAAAATACACGAACTTTTTTCCGGGATGGGCTCGACTTTACCCAAATACAACTTCAGGTAATGTTCTCGGACGAATTAACTGAGGTTACACGGCAGTTTGTAAGAAAGGCAAGACTGTTCGATCCAACATTGACATTTCACGATGTTTTTCAGGCTTGCCGGAATATGTGGATTATGAATGGATTGCAAATTGTATTGGGGTTACCGATCCGGCAAACCCCATCTATGTTTGCTTATAGTTTGTTGTACCCATATACTGACAATCTGATCGATAATCCTGCGATTAGCTCATCCGACAAGTTAATATTCAGCAATAATTTTTATTTGCGTTTGAATGGTCAAAATCCCGAGCCGAACAATTCCGCAGAACAAACCATTTTTAGTTTGGTATCAATGATTGAAGATGAATATCCGCGATCAGGTTATCCTGAAGTTTACCGGAGTTTACTTGCAATACATCAGGCCCAAACGCAAAGCATGTATTTAATTCATTCTGGCGATGACCTTTCGGAAACCGAAATTCTAAAGATATGTATTGCAAAAGGTGGTGCATCGGTTTTGGCCGACGGTTATCTGGTGGCTGGCCGGCTCAGTAAAGAGCAGGAACACTTTCTGTTTGGGTACGGCGCATATTTGCAATTATTGGATGATATTCAGGATGTTAATGAAGATCAGGCTGCCGGTTTGAAAACTGTTTTTTCAGGAAGTAATCAGTTGCTGGATATCAGGCTAAACAAAACTTACTGGTTTGGCGAACAGGTTATGAAAAGCCTGCCACTTTTTGGAGGTCGGCAGATTGATGTATTTCAATCGTTGATGCGAAAAAGTATGGATCTTTTTATCATCGAAGCTATCGCACAAAATCCTGATTATTATACTAAAAAGTATGTGCTTGAAATGGAAAATCACTCGCCGTTCAGTTTTTCATTTATTCAGAAAAGAAAAGAAAAATTTGCTCCATATAACGGGCTTTTGCTTACCGCCATTGAAGAATTCGCGTTAAATGAATACGCAAACGCCAATTAATACCTATGTTGAGGCATTTATTTTTGTGTTATAAAAAATAAAGTGTTTGAAAGACAATTATTTTTTTGTTGTTTTGAGTTCTTAACCCGGAAACTAATACATAACCAATAAAATTACTCAAGATGAAAAAGTTAACTCTATTTTTGTTTATTCTGTTTGCCGCTTTTGCGACAAATGCTCAGGTCAATGTACTTTCGATTGATGTTGCCGGAGGGAAAACCCAGATTAATAAGAACATTTACGGTCAGTTTGCCGAACACCTTGGCCGTTGTATTTACGATGGAATTTGGGTGGGAAAAGATTCTCCGATCCCCAATGTGAACGGTTACCGTAAAGATATACTTGAAGCGCTTCAGGCATTGAAAGTTCCGGTACTTCGCTGGCCGGGCGGTTGTTTTGCCGATACTTACCATTGGAAAGACGGTGTTGGCCCACTGAACCAACGTCCGAAAATTAAAAATGTATTCTGGGGAGGAACCGTTGAAGACAATAGTTTTGGTACCAACGAATTTCTCGATCTTTGTGAATTACTGAAATGCGATCCATACATTTCAGCCAATGTTGGTTCAGGAACTGTGGTTGAGATGGTGGAATGGATCGAATACATGACTTCGGATGATGATGTTCCGATGGCCAACCTCCGCCGGAAAAATGGCCGCGATAAACCATGGGATGTAAAATTTATTGGAATAGGCAACGAAAGCTGGGGTTGCGGTGGCGATATGACTCCCGAGTTTTATGCCGACCTGATGAGACAATATTCCAACTATGCAAAAATGTATGGTGGCGATAAATTCGACCGTATTGGTTGTGGAGCGAACGGAAGCGATTTTAACTGGACCAAAGTGCTGATGGAAAAAGGTCGTAACAACATGGATGGATTGTCGTTGCATTATTACACAATTGCTGGTGAAGGCTGGAACAATAAATCGGCTGCAACCGGTTTTGGCGAAGAATTGTATTTTTCAGGATTGAAAAAAGGTTTGTACATGGATGAACTGGTGAGCAAACATTCCTCTATTATGGATCAGTACGATAAAGATAAACGAGTTGATTTATTGGTTGACGAATGGGGAATCTGGACTGATGTTGAACCCGGAACTATTCCCGGTCACCTTTTTCAGCAAAATTCGATGCGCGACGCTTTGATTGCTTCAACAACTCTTGATATCCTGAACAAACATGCCGATCGTGTTAAAATGGCCAACATTGCCCAGATTGTAAATGTATTGCAGGCAATGATTTTGACCGAAGGAAACAAAATGGTTTTGACTCCAACTTACCATGTTTTTAAAATTTACAATGTGCACCAGGATGCAACTTTGCTGCCATCGAGCCTGTTTTGCGAGCAATACAAACTGGGAAACGACCAGATTCCTGCCATCAGTAGTTCAGCATCGGTTGACAAAAACGGTAAAATCCATGTTACCCTCAGCAACCTGAATCCAAACAAAGAGATAAAACTCGAGATCAATCTTTCCGGAAAAGGGTTCGCAAAAATCAATTCAGGAACAGTTTTAACTGCTGCCGCTTTCAATTCTGTCAATACTTTCGACAAGCCTGAAGCTGTAAAACCTGTTGCATTTAAAAATGCAAAGAAACTATCTGACAGCAAGTTGGAAGTGAGCATACCTTCCAAATCAGTAGTTGTTTTAGAATTGGAGTAGTTAGTAAATTCTGAAAATATCCTTTGCCGTCTGGCTTTAGCCGACGGATAAAACATTAATAAATGGCCGGATTGTGAAAGCAGTCCGGCCATTTTTATTTCAATTTCTCAATCAGTTCAATCCTCAAAAAAAAAATCAAAACTCTCACTAAATACTTTAATTTTGAGACTTCCAACTTCAGAACACATTTCATGGATTCAGAAAAAATGGTTATTGGATTTTTAGGAGCAGGAGGAATAGCGCGGGCACATGCTTTCGCGTTAAATTCGCTCAGGTATTTTTATCCTGAAGTTCCTGAAATTGTGTTTGAAGCAGTTTGTTCGGCCAGAAAAGAAAGCCGGGAATCTTTCGCCGAAAAGTTTGGCTTTAAAAAATCCCTTTCTATCGAAGAATTCAGGAGCAATACGGACATAAATACAGTGCTGATTTTAGGTCCCAACAAGGTTCATTTTGAGCATCTGAAATTGGCGCTTCAAATGCCTTCTGTCAATCGGATTTACATTGAAAAACCGGTTTGTTCAAATCTGGAGGAAGAGCAGCAAATGGCTAAAATTGCAGTTGAATCAGGAAAAGTTATTCAGGTTGGTTTTCAGTATTTGCAGACAGCTTCGGTGCGTGAGGCTTTGGCTTTTTGGCACTCCGGAAAACTTGGCAAGCCGATCCATTTCGACCTTAAATATTATCACGGCGATTATTTGCAGCAGTCGTACCGCGAAAAACGTGTAACCCGCCTTACGCCTGCTCCTGATGGCGGGGCGATGGCCGATTTGGGTTCGCACGGGATTAGTTTGCTGATGGCTTTTTTGGGCGAAAACCTGCAAATAACCAGCGCTTTTCAGGCTGGCCGTTTTGACGATGTGCCTGAAGATTCAGATTTGTTCAGTTCTTTGTCGCTTGTTCATCCTGAAAATTATGCAGCCGGAACGATGTCGGCCAGTCGGATTAGTTCTGGAACGGGCGATCTGGTTTCGCTCGAAATTTATGCTGAAAAGGGAATGTTGCGGTATTCATCACATTCGGTTGATTATTTCGAATACTATCTGGAAGAAACCGGAATGTGGACCAAACAGGTTGTTGGAAGCAATTATTTGCCAATAACCAGTTTTCCGTCAGGTCATGTTCCGCCGGGCTGGTTGAGGTCGATGATCCATGCCCATTATATTTTTCTTGGGGGCAGTGATTTGAAAGCCTTTGTACCTGAACTTAAACATGGATTGGCGGTTCAGCGAATAGTACGGGAAACAGCCGGTTTCCTGAAGGCTTACCGGAATAATTATAAATAAACCACAGATTACACAAATTTGCACAGATTATACCAATAAACTCTCATGGAAAGAAGTAGCGGAATATTGTTGCATATCAGTTCATTGCCTGGCAGCGACGGAATTGGCAGTTTGGGTAAAGATGCATTTTTGTTTGTCGATTTTCTGGCAAAAACAAAACAAAAGCTGTGGCAGATATTGCCGCTTTGCCCAACCGGTTATGGAAACTCTCCCTATCAATGTTATTCCGCATTCGCAGGCGATCCGATGTTTATTGACATTCAGCAATTGGTGACCGATCGATTAATCTCAAAAGATTCGGTAACCGATCAGCATTTCAAAGTGAAAAAAGTAGAATTCGAAAGGGTTGAGGAATGGAAAATGTTCCTTTTTCACGAAGCTTTTGCCAGTTTTAAAAGGAACTTCGACCGCTACAAAGACGAATATGTTGCATTTATGAGTCATAACTCCTGGTGGCTCGACGATTATGCACTGTTTCGTTCGCTAAAAACCAAATATGGCGAAACTGTTTGGAATACCTGGAAGAAAAAGCTTGTAATCCGCGATAAGCCGGCACTTCAGGAGGCATTTAAGGAATTGCACGCCGAAATTGATTTTCATCGTTTTCTACAATTCATTTTTTTTAGGCAGTGGTTTAAATTGAAATCATATGCCAATTCGAAAGGTATTTCGATCATCGGCGATATTCCATTGTATGTTTCGCTTGACAGTGCCGATGTTTGGGCCAATCAGGATATATTCCTGCTTGATTCAGATTCAAAACCAACTCAGGTTGGCGGAGTTCCCCCCGATTATTTCAGCGAAACCGGCCAGCTTTGGGGAAATCCCGTGTTCGACTGGGAAAGGGTGGCAGAACGCGATTTCGACTGGTGGCTGGCACGCATTCATTTTAACCTCCGGATGTTCGATCAGGTTCGGGTGGATCATTTTCGCGGATTGGAATCGTTCTGGGCAGTAGCTGCCGAAGCGAAAACGGCAGTAGTGGGAGAGTGGCTTCCTGCAAAAGGCCATGAATTGTTCAGAAAATTAAACGAAAAGTACGGAAAATTAAATATCATCGCTGAAGATTTGGGAGTTATTACTCCTGAAGTAGAAAAATTACGGGATGATTTTGGTTTGCCGGGAATGAAAATCCTGCAGTTTGCTTTTGGGTCGGATGCCGCGAATGAGAATCTACCGCACAACTACGACTCGAATTTTGTAGTTTACACCGGAACACACGACAATGATACCACGCTGGGGTGGTTTAAATCTATCAAAAAGTCTGAACGCAAAATGCTCCGTAAATATTTGAAGGGTGATGGGAAAGAAATGGTTCGGCAGATGACAGAATATGCCTGGGCATCATCCGCAATGATGGCGCTGATTCCGATGCAGGATTTGTTGGGTCTGGATGCTGAAGCCCGAATGAACACACCGGGAACAGCAATTGGAAACTGGACATGGCGCTTTGCCTGGCCACAGGTACGTTCAAATCACCATCATTTCTTAAGGGAAATTACGAAGAAGTATAACCGGTAGGAGAATTCCTGAACTTATTTTATAAACTTTTGAACAGCCTCCATAAACAGTTCAGGTTGTTCTGCGTGAAGCCAGTGTCCGGCATTCGGAATTTCAGTGATAATTGCTTCAGGATAAATACGTTTGATGATTTTTTCGTCTTCAGGAAGTATATAATTCGATTTTGCTCCCTTGATAAACAGAACCTGATAATTAAAAATTGGTAGCCGGTCATCAAACCATCGTTCGTTCACACCACTGATGATTTCATCAAGATTGTCATGAACTGCTTTTACATTCAACCGCCATTCAAAATGGTGGGTTTCCTTGCTGCGGTGTACATTTTTCAATAGAAATTGAACGATTTGCGCACTGTCAATCTTTTGGAGTAGATAATTTTCAACCTCTTTTCTCGATTCCATTCTGCCAAAATCGATTTCGAGCATGGCTTGCAGTATGTTTTTATGCAGGAAATACTGGCTTTCATCGTTCAGCAAGAAGTAGTTTTTTGGAGCAATGTCCACGACGATCAGTTTTTCAATTCGTTCAGGATAATCGGCTGCAAAACACATGGCAGTTTTCCCGCCCATGCTGTGCCCCATCACAATGGCTTTTTCAATTTTATGCTCATCGAAAAATTCTGCCAGATCATTTTTTAAGGCTTCGTAGCTGTGCTCATCCGAATTGGGTGAACGGCCATGATTGCGTTGGTCGATCATATAAACTTTGAACTGAGCGCTTAATTTTTTACCAACTGTCAGCCAGTTGTCCGACGATCCGTACAATCCATGAACAATAACAATTGGAAAGCCTTCGCCTTCTTCTCTGAAAAAGAGTTTCATCAGCGGCTATTTCAGGCAGGAAAGGTATTCCTGAATGGTGTTTCTCAGACCAAGATAAAGTGCGTCGGCAATTAACGCGTGGCCGATGGAAACTTCGTCGAGAAAAGGAACATGATCGTAAAAAAAGCGAAGATTTTTCAGGCTTAAATCGTGACCTGCATTGATTCCCAAACCTAGTTTGTGGGCAAGATTGGCAGATTCTTTGAAAGGGGCAACTGCCTTTATCGGATCGACAGGATACATTTTAGCAAAAGGTTCGGTATAAAGTTCAATCCGGTCGGTTCCGGTTTCTTTAGCACCTTCGATCATTTCCATATCCGGATCGACAAAAATTGAAGTGCGTATTCCGGCAGCTTTGAAACGGGCAATTACCTCTTTCAGGAATGAAAGGTGTTGAATGGTATCCCATCCATGATCGGAAGTAAGCTGATCGTGAGTGTCGGGTACCAGCGTCACCTGATCAGCCTTTACCTCAATTACCATTTTGATAAAATCTTCACTGGGATAACCTTCAATATTTAACTCAGTGGTAATATAAGGTTTAATGTCAAAAACATCTTGCTTTCGGATGTGCCGCTCATCTGGTCTCGGGTGGATTGTAATTCCTTGTGCGCCAAAGTTTTGGCAATTAATCGCGGCTTCCAGAACACTTGGTGTGGTTCCGCCCCTTGAATTTCTTAATGTGGCTATTTTGTTTATATTTACGCTAAGTCTGGTCATGATCTGAATTTTATGGGCGCAAGGTACGATTTTTGATCCGATTGGCTGATAATGAAAACTTAAAAAGATGATAGCACAAAACCTCCTTTCTGAAGTTGTTCCTTCGTTGCGACTTACTGACAGCGGTCAGAAAGCGCTCAATTGGATGGAGATATTCAGGATTTCGCATTTGCCAGTGGTCGATGGGAAAGAATTGATCGGTTTGATCTCAGATAAGATTATATACGATTTAAACGTCACAGATAAACCGGTTGGTGATTATGTAGAGCATTTACTCTCGCCGCATGTTCACACCGATCAGCATATATATGAAGTTTTTTCTGCCATTTCGGTACTAAAATTAAGTGCTGTACCGGTACTCGACCTTCATCATGAGTATTGCGGTGTAATTACTGTTTTTGACCTGGCTCAGAAGTTTGCTGATTTGGTTGCAGTGCGTGAACCTGGTGGAGTTATCGTGCTGGAATTGAATTCGATTGATTACTCATTGTCGCAAATTGCACAAATAGTTGAAGGCAATGATGCAAAGATTCTAAGTTTTTATGTCAATCAAGCAGAGGATTCGAAAATGATGGACATAACACTGAAAATAAATGTCGTTGATTTGTCGTCAATAATTCAGACCTTTGTGCGGTATGATTACAATATTAAAGCGGTTTATATGGATGAGTCAATCATACAAAACTTATACGACGACCGGTACGATCAACTGATAAAATTTATGAATATCTGATTCAAGCCAAATAATCAACCCATCAACTCTATTTATTTCTAATGAAGATAGCACTTTACGGCCTTACCGTTAACCCTGATTTTGTTGACGAATTTGCCAGACTTCTGGACTTGTTGAAAGAGAAACAAGTTGAATATTTCGTTTACCGGCCCTTTTTGGAATACATGCAGCAGGATTGCTGCTTAAAACCTGAAATTGCAGGGGTATTTGAAAGTGGCGACGATTTACCTGGTGATGTGTCATATATTTTCAGCCTTGGCGGAGATGGAACCTTGCTGAAATCATTTTTGGTGGCGCAAAAAAGTTCAATCCCATTGGTGGGCATCAATTCAGGCCGCCTCGGATTCCTTTCAGATATTTCGCGG
>JAUYEQ010000260.1 GCA_030691295.1 Bacteroidota bacterium | reverse complement strand
TTACAAGATAAGTGAAGGCGTTGGGTGTTTGGTCGTGTAATTGAAAAAATATGTCTGCAAGTGATTTCGAAGGTCTTTTAACTGGTATCTTTCTGGAAATAATTACTTTCGAAAGATCACCTTCGCGAATGGCGGATACCGTTTCTTCGATGGTTTGGATATATTCTTCCTTTGTACATCCGTCGCAATGTTCGTCAGTTTTGGAAGCTTCAATAATAGGCGCTATGTTGCTGAAATCAAGCTGATCGGATGAGTTGAAATCTTCAAGATAAATGGTGGGTTTCAGGAGGATAACCGGACATTTTTCGGTAATACGGTAAGGTGCAAATACAAATCCGGCTTCGCCGTTTAATTGGTCGAACCGATCGAACCGTTTAATATCGGTTGAATTTCCGATAACAATTTCCAGACGATTATCCATTTGGTTGAACCAGCAGGCAAAAGCGATATTTTTTTCCAGAAGTTGATCGATTACCGAAGTTAAAGGCAGGTTATTTTCCATTCCGTTTTACAATCATATTGGTCACTCTTCCGGTCGAAATCAGTTTTCCGGCTTCATTTTTTATTTCAACATTCCATACATGGGTTTGGTTTCCCGAATGCACGATTTCCGCGCGTGCATAAACTTTTCCTGAAGATGCTCCACCGGTATGATTGGCGCTGACCTGGATTCCAAGCACATCGAATTCACCGATGTCAACTGTCAGCATCGATCCAAGTCCGGCAATTGTTTCGGCAAGCGCCAGATTAGCGCCTCCGTGTAAAAGTCCGCCAGGGCGCGAGGTTCTCACATCGACAGGCATTGTGGCTTCCACCCATCCTTCGCCTACAGCGGTAAACCGGATGCCGAGGTTTTCAACCATCGTATTTGCTGCAAATTTGTTGATCAACTCAATGGGAGTTGCCATGTTTAGTTTGGGAAATTCCATCAGGATAAAATTAAAAGTGTGAAATTAGAAAAATGCAGCAAAGCAGCCAATTTTATACAGAGAATTGACTTGGGATAGAAATTGTTTGAGCTGATTTAGTTGTTACGCAATTCGCGGCCACCAATGGACATGTTTAATCCCGGGTTTTCTTTTTCTTCGGAAAGGAAATACAGCTTTGTTTCATGACTGCTCAAAATAGTTGAAATCCGGGTGGCTTTTCCCAATCCGAGGCTGAATCCGGGTTCCCAGTAAAAAACCCAGGCTTCTTTTGTTCCGATTAAATCATAAACCGAGTAGGTTTCAGTAACAGTTTGGTCGGAGTCATTTAGTACGAGAATTGCCCAGGCGTTTTCTTTTTTATACCTGCGTACTGCAACTTTGTTTTTTACATTGTTTCCCCAGAATGGCAAAATGGCACTTTGAGGGCGTTTGGACGGTTCAAGAAAATTCCAGATTTGTAATTTGTCACTTTCCATTATTTTAAAATTATCGGAAATACCGATGGCGCCACCCATAAATCCGTTCCAAAGAGCAAGGCTTTTTTGTTCATCCGTTGTAAACTCGTTTTTATAGTCGCGCAGTATTACAACGTCGGGGTCGTTTTGCCAAAAAACGTTGTTAAAAAATTGTGTATTGTAACTTTCCTGAAGGATGTGTCCGGTGGTTTCTTTTTCCCATTTCCAGCTTTGGTCGTGGGCTATCCTTACAGCATCAACAATTCCGATAAGTGGCGAGAATGGTGTTTTGTTCGCGGTAATGAAGCTTCCGGCGCCAATTTCTTCCCTTATTATTTCCATTACTGCCCTGAAAACCTGAACCGATGATTTTCCTTTTTTTGAACGCTTAACTTCCGACGAATCCTTCAGACCCCATTCCAAATAGTCAATTTCAAAATAAGTAAAACCCATTTTTCTGAAATTCCTGAAAACTTTGCCGATGTAATCTTTCACATCTTCATGGCTTCCATCCAGGGCATACAGCTTGCCTTCAGAATCCTCGTCCATCACAATCGTGTTGCCTTCGTTGTCTTTTAATATCCAGTTCGGATGGTTTCTGAAAGTTTTGCTTTTTTCGTGCACTGCAAACGGCGCCACGTATATTCCTGCCCGGTAACGGCGCTGAAAGATCTGACGTGCAGCGTCTTCCATAGTTTTTGGCCATTTATCGTTTGTGTCGAGCCAATCGCCGGTAATGCAATATCCTGGTCCGATATGTACTGTTTGCAGCGGAACACGAGGATCCATTTCGTCGAGTATTTTTAACTGGTCGAGTAGGTATTGGTAGCTGAATGAGGTGCGAAAATCCTGATAGGACGACCAGAAATAATTGGTGTCGGTGTCGCGCCGTGCCTGATTTTCTTCTGAAATGCTCCATGCAAGGTTCTGCAAGGTTCCAAAAGGCTGGTTCCCATAATAGATAAACAAATCGGGCATCTTAATGAATTCATCTTTGAGCGGAATGTTCTCCATTGCAAATCCTGATTCAAAAAAGACTGCCTCGTTTCCAAACCGGCTGTTGCCCAATCCCTTTCGTCGCGGACGATTGAAAATGGAACTTCGTTGTATAAAATCATGTTGCTCGTAGGCGCCAATCGACAAAGTATCTCCATTGTCGGCTATCAATCCGGTCAATAGAAAGCTGTCGTACGACCATGCCTGTTCTTCAGGATATTCAGGATTATTTCTGTTGGTTGATTGCCGGATGTCGAATATCCCTGTTTGTCCGCCTGTTCCCAATCCTTGCTTGAAAAATCGGGTGGCGCCGGTTAAATGTCCTTCTCCCAGCGGATTAAACCAGATAGGTCCGTATTTCATTCCACTGAGTTCGGCGCCAATTGAAATGGTATTTGAATGGGTACGGAGATCAAGCATCACAAATCCACCGGCGACTTCATAAATGATGCGCTTACCTTTTGGCGAATCGCCCATGAATGTATTGCGTGCAAAAATGCTCTGGCCGTTAATTGAAGGCCTGCAATTTGTCAGACGAATGGTTCCGGCATAAATATCAAAAGTCCCGTCATCGTGTAAAATCCATTCGGGTTTTCCCAGAACAAAATCAAGATGACTAAAATTGACCGGTGGCGTAAATGCTTGTGCAAACCTTGGAAATGAGCAAAGACTTGCCCCAAGGCCGGCACTCATAAGTTTAAGAAATGCTCTTCTTTCAATAGATTTTTTGGGCATATCTACGCTTAGGTTAAAGATAGGTACTTGGTAAAATTAACAATATTTAACACACACGGACAATTGTTTGCCTAAATAACTTTAAAAAAAATAAATCAAAATTTTTGTCCGGTGGAATAACAAGGTTAAAAGGCTGATTGATTTCGTAAACCCTCAATTTCCTGAATTGATTTTGGCTTGTCTTTTCCGAGTCTCCTGAATCCATTTTCAGTGGCCAAAAAGTCTTCTTCATTTCGAATACCACCAAAATGCCTGAATTTCTCTATTTCATTCCAGTTTAAGAATGCTCCAAACTTGCCTTCCGATTTCCAAAGGTCAATCAATTCAGGAATAAAATAAATACCCGGTTCGATGGTAAACACATGGCCGGGCAACAACTCTTTTGCCAGACGAAGTGATTTTAATCCGAATTGAGTACTTTTTTGTTCGCCGTTGTAACCCACCCAAACTTCGCCAAGGTCTTCCATGTCGTGAACATCGAGCCCAAGCATGTGGCCGGTTCCGCAGGGAAAGAACAACGCGTGTGCTCCTTCGGCAACAGCTTCATCGGGATCACCTTTCATCAGTCCAAGGGCTTTCATCGATGCAGCAATCGACCGGCAGGCGGCCATGTGTACATCTAAAAACCTGACATTTGGAACCAGACTGTCTATTGCTGCCTGTTGGGCTTTCAAAGTTGCACCGTAAATTTCTTTTTGGATGTTTGTAAAGTTTTTGCTGATTGGAAAAGTGCTGGAAAGGTCGCCGGCATAATACTCCCGGGTTTCAGCGCCTGCGTTGAGCAGGAATAAATCTCCTTCTTTAAGTATGTTTCGGTGCGAATGGTTGTGCAGGGTTTGTCCGTTAATGGTGGCGATAATTGGAAACGAGATATCGCAGTTTTGAGCCAGGGCAATTTCATAAACTTTGGCAGCAACCTGAGCTTCGGTCATCCCGGGACGGGCTGTTTTTATTGCAACCATGTGCATATCCACCGAAAGGTCAACCGCTTTTTCAATTTCAGCAATTTCAAGCGGCGACTTTATTTCACGCTGACCAATCACCGCTTTTACCAATGCAGAAGAGGCATTTAAATTGACCTGATCGGGACGGATATTCAAGAACCGCAACAGTTTTATTTTATTCTCGTGGCGGTAAGGTGGCAAAAAATGGATTGTCTTTCGCGAAGCCTGTGCTTCTTTTAATATTGTATAGAGTTTCACCAAAGGGTAAGTTTCTTCAATGCCACTTTGCATTGCCAGTTCGGCAACGGTTGGTTGGGCGCCTCTCCATATTATATCATCAATGGTAAAATCGTCGCCAAAAATTATTTGCCGCTGATTGTCGATATCGATAATTGCTGCCAGTGAAGGGCAATCGATACCGAAATAATACAGGAATGAACTGTGCTGTCTGAAACGATAGTTGTTATCAGTGAAATTTTTAGGACTTTCATCATTTCCCCAAAACAGGATTAATCCGGAGCCGATTTTTTCGCAAAGTATTTTTCTTCTTTCAATATAAACTTCAGTTTGAAACATGATTTTCAAGAATTGTTAGAAGCTATAAAGTTAGAAATATGATTGGAATTTCCGGTCAGGAAAACATGTTTGAGAATAATCAAGGTGCTCTGTGAGTTGATTTATGAAACAGAACCTGTTTTACCAAAATATTAAGCCTTCAGTTTAATTTGCACAATTCACAACTTTCTTCAGAATAAAAGACATATTTGTATTTTATTTGATTAATCCATCAAAAATCGTATTTTTCTTGTTATTTTAGGATTGAATAAAACATTTGAATCATGAAGAATTTAGTTTGTCCAATTTCAGATCAGCGTATAAACGAGCAGGTTACGCGTTTCAATGCTTTTTTTGCTATTGCCGTTATTGTAAGTGCATTTGTTTTTAACACCATATTTTTGCTTGCATTTTTAATGGCCGATTTTTTTATAAGGGCTTTTACCGAAATGAAGTTCAGTCCAATAAGTTACATGAGCCATTATTTGAGCAATACCTTTAACTTGCCGGTAAAGATGATAGACAAAGCGCCAAAGGTTTTTGCCGCCCGGCTTGGGTTTTTGATGACTACTGTTATTGCTGTTCTGTTCATACTTGAACTTCAACTCGCGTCTTTCATTGTAGCCGGATTACTTATTTTCTTCGCAAGCCTTGAATTTGCTTTTGCAATTTGTGCCGGATGCACGATATACACCTATTTGATACTGCCCTTTTACAAAAAATAGTCAATACAATAGTTTTACTTTTATCATTTATCAGCTGTTCCGACAAAAATTGGGGCAGCTTTTTTTTATTAGGAAGAAGTAGGAGTGGAAATGTAAGGGGCCATAAAAAAAGCCCCGGCATAAATGCCAGAGCTTCTGAGTAGCGGGAGCCGGACTCGAACCGACGGCCTTTGGGTTATGAGCCCAACGAGCTACCAACTGCTCCATCCCGCAATGTATCTTTATATAAATGTATCGTCGTTTGTAAGAACTTCGCTTTGCTTCAGTTTCCTGTTCTAAGCGGCTGCAAATATAGAGTATCAGTTTAAATATTCCTAATCCGATTTCAATTATTTTTTGTTGTTTCCTGAATTTGCTTCGTTAAAAAGTATTAATATGGGGTTGATCCGACTGGTTTTCTCTAAATGTTTCTAATTTTGGAGTTCGATAAAACAGAGAATGAACAGAAAAGAGCTGACCAAGAAAATATTTCAGATGCTGAAAGACCATTACCGGCTCATCATCTACAACGATTCTACGATTCAAACGGTCTGGAGCATTAAACTTACCCCGATAAAAGTGTTGACTTTGGGCAGTTTGGGAGCTATTTTATTGATTTTATTTACCACTGTTATTATTGCCTATACACCGTTGCGCGAAAATATTCCCGGATATCCAAGTGCTAAAACCCGGCAAATGATCATTCGCAATTATGTTTTGGTCGATTCTTTGGAAAATGAAATTATAACCAGGGATAAATATTTTGAGAAGCTGCGAACATTGTTCCTGGGAGAAGTGCCTGCTGAAGAATCATCAGTTTCAGAGACGGGTATAAAAGCCCATGAGGTTGAGTTCCGAAGTTTCAATGCTGATTCAGCATTTCAGGATAAGTTACTCGAAGAAAGACTCGGCTTATCGATTACAAAAAACTCGAAACGATTGCCAAGCATTGAAAACATCCATTTTTTCACACCGCTTCGGGGAATGATCACCAATAAGTTTAATACAAAAACCGAGCATTTGGCGATTGACATTGTTGGAACAGTTAATGCAAGAATTTCAAATGTGTTGGATGGAACGGTGATTTTTGCCGGCTGGACGATGGATACAGGTCATTCCATTTACATTCAGCACGAAAGCAACATTATTTCTGCCTACAAGCACAATGCCGAATTGTTGAAATCGGTGGGCGACAGGGCGAAAGCAGGCGAAGTAATCGCCATTATGGGTAACAGCGGAGAATTGACGACCGGACCGCACCTGCATTTCGAACTTTGGCACAACGGTACAGCACTTGATCCGGAAACATACATTGATTTTTAATTAATTCTATGAAAAAGCGCATTGCTATTTTGGGATCAACCGGATCAATTGGAACCCAAACCCTGGAAGTTATTTCGCAAAATCCCGATTCTTTTGAAGTTGAAGTTTTAACTGCAAACAACAATATTGATCTGCTAATTGCACAGGCAAAAATGTATCAGCCCAATGTGGTGGTAATTTCCAATTCATGCCATTACGACTTGCTTAAAGAAGCCCTGAAAGATGAACCGATAAAAGTTTATGCCGGCGGGGAAGCGCTTCAGCAGGTTGTTGAAATGGATACCATTGATTTGGTTGTCACGGCGATGGTTGGTTATTCCGGACTCATCCCGACCTGCAATGCCATCAAGGCCGGCAAGCACATTGCTTTGGCCAACAAGGAAACGATGGTGGTTGCAGGCGAAATTATCAACCAACTGGCCATCGAGCACAAAGTAAATATTTACCCGGTCGATTCTGAACATTCGGCCATCTTTCAGTGTTTGGTAGGCGAGTTCAACAACGAAATTGAAAAGATATACCTAACAGCTTCGGGTGGCCCGTTCAGAGGTTTTTCTTCTGAACAACTTGCGGCAGTCACCAAAGCCGATGCATTGAAACATCCGAACTGGGACATGGGCGCTAAAATCACCATCGACTCGGCTTCGATGATGAACAAAGGTTTTGAAGTGATTGAAGCAAAATGGCTCTTTGGATTAAAACCGGAACAAATTGATGTGATCGTTCATCCGCAAAGCATTATTCATTCCATCGTTCAGTTTCGCGATGGATCAATGAAAGCCCAGATGGGACTTCCGGATATGAAATTACCCATTCAATATGCCCTCAGTTTTCCCGAAAGGCTGGACTCAGGATTCAAGCGGTTCAGTTTTTTAGATTACCCGAAACTGACATTTGAACAGCCGAATACGAAAAATTTTCGTAATCTTGCACTCGCTTTTGAAGCTTTAAATAAGGCCGGAAACATGCCTTGTATATTGAATGCAGCAAACGAAGTGGTAGTACAGGCTTTTCTTACCGACAGGGTCAGTTTTCTGGAAATGCCTGAAATTATTGAAAATGCCATGGAAAAGGCAACATTTATTAAAAATCCGAACCTGGAAGATTACATTCAGACAGACAAGGAAACGCGTATATTAACATCTGCCATGGTTAAAAACCGGGCAATACAAAAGATTTAAAAACAGAAAAATTATTCGATGGAAGTAGTATTAATTAAAGGGGCACAGCTCATTCTAAGTTTATCTTTATTGGTTATTATACACGAATTCGGGCATTTTTTGTTCGCTCGAATTTTCAAAACCCGTGTCGAAAAATTTTACTTGTTTTTTGATCCATGGTTTTCGCTTTTCAAAGTTAAAAAAGGCGATACCGAATACGGAATTGGCTGGCTGCCGCTTGGCGGATACGTGAAAATTTCAGGAATGATTGATGAATCGATGGACAAAGAGGCAATGAAACTGCCTCCGCAACCACATGAATTCCGTTCCAAAAAATCGTGGCAGCGTTTGCTGATAATGGTTGGCGGTGTTTTGATGAATTTCATCCTTGCATTCATTATTTACATCGGTATCCTTTATGCATGGGGCGAACAATACCTTCCGACAGAAAATGTAAAACATGGTATCAGGGTGTATGAGGCCGGTCAACAAAACGGTTTGCAAAATGGCGATAAGATTCTTTCGGTTGATCAGGTTTACATTGAGAATTTCCGGAAAATCATACCAACTATTTTGCTTGAAGATGCCAAATCTATCCAGGTTTTACGTGACGGTCAGCAAATTGAAGTAGAAATTTCGGATGAGGATGTGGCATTGCTGATTAAAAGCAGGGCAGTTTTCGATCCTCGTATGCCCTTTGGATTCAAAGCCGACAGAATTGCCAAAGATTCCCCGGCCAGCCTG
>JAUYEQ010000243.1 GCA_030691295.1 Bacteroidota bacterium | reverse complement strand
GCACAAAAAAAACTGAAAGAAAACAAGGAAGATACGCTCCAGAATTTTGAAGTGGTAAGCCGGCTTCAGGAAATAAGACAAATGCTGATTGAAATTAAAGAGGAATTATAGATGCAAATCAAACATATTACCCAATTCATTGAATCCATTGCGCCGCTTTCATTTCAGGAATCGTACGACAATTCAGGGCTGATGATAGGCCATCCAGATGATGAAATTTCAGGAATATTAATCACGCTGGACATCACCGAAGAAATTGTGGATGAAGCGATCAGCAGGAAATTAAATCTGATTGTTGCACATCATCCGATTATTTTTGGCGGCTTGAAAAAGCTGAATGGCAAAAATTACGTTGAACGGTGCGTGTCAAAAGCGATCAAAAACGACATTGCAATTTACGCGGCGCATACCAATCTGGATGGTGTTTTTGGAGGCGTGAACAGCAAAATCTGCGAGAAACTTCAGTTGCAAAATTGCCGGATGCTAATTCCAATGCAAAACTTTCTAAAAAAGCTGGTGACATTTGTACCAACCGACCATGCTGAAAAAGTAAGAAAAACCATGTTCGATGCAGGAGCCGGGAACATCGGCAATTACGATTCGTGCAGTTTCAACCAGTCAGGAATGGGAAGCTTCAGAGGAAACGATGAAACCAATCCGTTTGCTGGCGAGAAAAACCAGCTTCATTTTGAGGAGGAAACCCGAATTGAAACCATTTTTCCCAAACATCTGCAACACAAAGTAATTCAATCACTCCTGAATGCGCACCCGTACGAAGAAGTTGCCTACGATATTTACCCGCTCGACAATGAATTTACACAGGGCGGAACCGGAATGATCGGTGAACTTGCCGAACCAATGGATGAGATGATTTTTCTGCAAAACCTGAAAGAAATATTTAATTGTCAGGTCATCAGGCACACACAATTATTGGGAAAACCTATCAGTAAAGTGGCGGTTTGCGGCGGTTCCGGAAGTACTTTTCTGAACAAGGCAATTGCACAGAAAGCTGACATTTTTATTTCAGGAGACTTTAAATACCACCAGTTTTTTGATGCCGAAAAACAAATTATTATTGCAGATATCGGGCATTATGAAAGTGAACAATTCACTAAAGAAGTTTTTTATGAATTACTTACAAAAAAATTCCCTAAATTTGCCCTCCATTTATCGGAAATAAGCACAAATCCGGTAAATTATCTGATTTAAAAATAGTTAAACAATTATAAGTATGAACACTCAGTACGTTAGAGACGAAAATAAAAGTGTGCCAATCAGTTCAAAGCTCAAAGCGCTTTTTGAACTGCAAAATGTTGTTTCTGAAATCGACAAATTCAAAACACTCAGAGGTGAATTACCTCTGGAAGTTCAGGATTTGGAAGACGAAATTACCGGTTTAAAAACCCGCGTAAGCAACTATGAAGACGACACCAAAGATCTGGAAACGGCCGTTAGCAACAAAAAAGCAGCAATTAAAGAATCAGAATTACTGATCGCAAAATACACCGAACAACAAAATAATGTTCGTAACAACCGCGAATTCGATTCATTGAGCAAAGAAATTGAATTCCAGAAATTGGAAATTGAATTGTCGGAAAAACGTATCCGTGAATTCACCATCGAGCTCAACAGTAAAAAAGAATCAATAGGTTCTTCAGCCCTGCTGCTGAAAGAACGCCTTGAAGATTTGGACCGCAAACAACGCGAACTGGAAGAAATTACCGCTGAAACACAAATTGAAGAAGAAAGGCTAAAAGCCAAAACCGAAAAAATTGAAAGCAATATTGAAGCACGTTTGCTGATGGCTTTCAAACGTATCCGCAAAAATGCCCGCAACGGACTTGCTGTTGTAACTGTTCAGCGTGATGCATGCGGTGGTTGCTTCAACAAAATTCCGCCACAGCGCCAAATGGATATCGCATCTCGCAAAAAAGTTATTGTATGCGAATACTGCGGACGTATCCTGGTTGATAAAGACATTCTGGATTCGATTGAAACAGCAGAATAAACAATATTAAAATACCCTGAAAAAGTCGGCTTCCTGTCGGCTTTTTTTATTTATTTTGGTTATCAGTCATTCCGTTTACAATGAACACAAAATACACCTGGAAAAATCTTTTCTTTTACGCTTCAGTTTTCCTGTTTGCAGTATCACTGCCATTTTCGGAATTCATGATCAGTTTAAGTTCAGGTCTTCTCGTAATTAGTTCGATTGTGACAGGCGGTTTCCAGGAAAAGTTGAACAAGTTTAAAAATCAGCCGGCAGCTCTGCTGATTATTTCAGTTTTCTTTGTGTATGTTATCGGCATAATTTTCACCCGTAACATGCCGCTGGCTTTATACGAACTGCAGAAAACGGCCTTCATACTGGTTGTTCCGCTTTGCATAGCAATCGGTCCGCCTATTGGTTATACAATGTTCCGGAAAGTTTTGCTTGCGTATATGGCCGCGCTAAACCTGGCATCCGCCATCGCCATTTTCCGACTGATTTTCAGAGAGCATTTTGGCATTCACGACATTTGGGAAATCCTGTTTGTTTCGCACATCGGCTTCAGTTTGCAATTATTGCTGGGTGTTTCCATCCTTATTTATGAACTGTACAATCAAAAGTCCCTCAGTAAAAATTTGCGATACCTGATGATTGCCGACATTCTGTACCTTCTGGCTTTCCTTTTTATCCTGAAATCGCTCACCGGACTGGTAACTTTTGCGGTGCTTCTCGTTATCCATCTATTTTTTGTAATCAGGAAAATAAAAATCAGGAAGTGGAAATTTTTAGGATTAACGATGTTACCGATTCTGATTTTAGGCGGATTTTTCTACCTCGGATCATGCGTTTACCGTTTTTACGATACCGCACCTATTGACCCGGCACAATTGCCTGAAAGGACACAAAACGGAAACCTGTACAGGCACGATTTGAATGATAAAATACTCGAAAATGGCCATTATGTTGGTTTGTACCTCAGCTGGGACGAGCTGAAAGAAAGTTGGGAAAAACGATCGTCATTGGCATTTGATGAGAATGGCCCAAATGGATTTCATATTTCGGCTACCCTAATCCGTTACCTGACCTCAAAAGGCCTGACAAAAGACTCTGTTGGTGTGTCAAAACTAACTCCTGAGGACGTTCAATTCATCGAAAGAGGAATTGCCAATCATATTTATACCAAACGGTTCTTTTCACTCTATCCGCGCATCTATCAAACAATCTGGGAACTGGATGTTTATTTTAAAACCGGTGACCCGAACCTGAAATCGTTGGCTCAACGAATTGAATTTGTAAAAGCGGCTAAAACCATTGTAAGCGAACATCCGTTTTTTGGTGTTGGTACCGGAAACTTTAAACAGGAATTTATTGATGCCTATCAGAAAAATCAATCGAAACTCGATCCGCAACATTACGGAAGTTCGCACAACCAATACTTGAACTACCTTGTAAAATTCGGAATCATTGGATTCCTCTGGATCATGTTTGCATGGGCGTATCCATTGTTCCTGACCAATAAACAGCAATATTATCCGGCAGTAATGCTGCTGCTCATTCTGGGCATTGCCAATTTCTCCGACTCAAACCTTGAAGCGCACATGGGAATCAGCTTTTTTATTTTCTTCTACAGTGTATTCCTGTTTAGCGAAACCCAACAACCCGAGCTTAAGTAATGAAAATCAGTCTCATAATTGCCACCTATAATAAGCCGGAATATCTTTCTCATTGTTTGAAAAGCATTGCAGGACTCGACGAATTTCCGGATGAAATTATTGTAGCCGATGATGGTTCAGGAAAAGAGACTTCAGATTTAATTGAAAAATTCAGGATACAATTTTCGGTTCCGTTCATTCATGTATGGCAGGAAGACGCTGGCTACAGACTTGCCCGAAGTCGCAACAGCGGCCTGTTGAAAAGCACTGGCGACTACCTGATTTTTATTGACGACGACCTGATTCTTCACCCGAAGTTCATCGCCGATCATCGGAATTTTGCTACAAAAGGCTTTTTCTATTGCGGGACAAGGGTTAGGCTTGGCTCAACCAAAACCGCTGAAATCATGAAAACACACAGGAACATCGTTTCATGTATGGAAAGCGACATTCAATCGAGATTAAATACCATCCGGATACCATTTCTCCATAAAATCATAACCGGGCCAGGATACACCTATAAACGGCTAAGAGGTTGTCACATGGCATTCTGGAAAGAAGATCTGATTAGAATAAACGGTTTCGACGAACGATACACCAGTTGGGGGCGCGAAGATTCGGACATTGCAATGCGCATGATGCATTCAGGAGTAAAACGCATTAACCTTAAATGGGCCGCTATATGTTACCACATGCATCACCATGTAGCGCAAGGAGCTTCGAAAAACGACCATTTAATGTTTGAGATAATTCGTAACAAAACGATCCGTTCGCAAATCGGAATTGACCAACACATTTAATTCACCAGCTTCCACCAGCACCGCCACCGCCGAAGCTTCCGCCGCCAAAGCCGCCAAAACCACCGCCACCACCACCACCGAAACCGCCACTTCCTCCTGAAAAACCACCAAAGGAACCACCTCCCCTGTTACTTCCCAGCAAGCCCATGGCAATCCAGAAAGGAATACTGCTGCCACCATTGTAATGACGACCGCGACCACCTTTGAAAAGCGATACGAGTATGATGATGATCATGATGACAATAAAAAAAGCTCCGCCTTCAGACTTCTTTTCTCCAGCCTTTTTCTGATAATCCTGTGCGGTATATTCCTGTGCGGCCAAACTCATCAAAACTTTTGTTCCGGCATAGATTCCACCAAAAATATCATTTTGCTTAAACCGCGGGATCATTTCATTGTCCACCACAACCCGGTTGGCAACCGCATCGGGAATAATCCCTTCAAGGCCATAACCAACAGCGACAAATACTTCACCTTTTTCGTTCCCATTTTTTGGCTTAAAAACAATTACAATCCCGTTGTTTTTAACCTTACTGCCAACTCCCCATTTTTCACCAAGCCTGAATGTAAAATCGGATATTTCATTGCCTTCCAGACTTGGGACAGTTACGATGGTTATCTGGGTCGTAGTTGACAGGTCGAATTGAACCAATTCAGACTCCAGTTGCTGTTCTTCCTGATCTGACAGCAAATTTGCCAAATCGTTCACCAACCGCGGTGGATTGGGCCGTTCAGGAATATCCTGTGCAAAAACAGAAAGGGTAAATAGCGAAAGGAATAATATCAGTAATAAATTCTTCATTTTATAAATTTTTGTCGAAAGAAATCTCATCCGATAGTTCGTTAACATCTTCACTATGAAATGGGAAATGTGCTTTTAGCTGCTCCCCGGCCATAAGGATTCCTTTTGAAAGTCCTTCTGCAAATTTACCATCTTTAAAATAACCCAGCATGGTTTCCTTAATTTGATCCCAGAAATCAGCAGGCACTACCTGATTGATCCCGGCATCGCCCAATATGGCAAATTTACGATCGTGTACTGCCAGATAAAACAATACGCCATTTCGCTGGGTAGTTTTATGCATTTCAAGTTTTCCGAATACATAAGCTGCACGATCGAGCACATCAATTTTGCAATAGCCTTCAGCATGTAACTTTATTTCTCCTGAAGTATTGAATTCAGCCCTGGCAACGGCATCGGTAATCTGTTTCTTTTCCTCTTTACTGAAAAAATTTTCGACTGACATGGTTGTAAGGATTTTTGTTTATTAAAAAAAATGCTTCTGGCGACTGGCAGCTGGCGACTGGCCAGAAGCTAGCAGCCAGCCGCCAGCAGCGTTTAAAACTGCACTTCAGGAGCTTTTTCTGCTCCAGCTTCCGCTTCGAAGTATGCTTTCTTTTCGAATCCGAACATTCCGGCAAAAATATTTTTAGGGAAAGTCCTGATGAAAGTATTGTACGCTTGAGCACTTTCATTGAATTTCATACGTTCAACCGTAATTCGGTTTTCGGTGCCTTCCAATTGAGCCTGCAGATCCAAAAATCCCAGATTGGCTTTCAGTTCAGGGTATTTTTCAACTACAACCATTAATCGGCCTAAAGCTGAAGACAAACCTGATTGAGCATTCTGAAAACTTTGAATCGACTGGGCATCCAACTTTGTCGGATCTACGGTCACTTGCGTAGCTTTTGCCCGGGCTTCAATCACCTGTGTCAGTGTTTCCTTTTCAAAATCGGCATACCCTTTTACGGTGTTCACCAGATTCGGAATCAAATCGGCACGGCGCTGGTAAACGTTTTCAACCTGTGACCACTGGGCAGTCACTCCTTCTTCCATACTAACCATACTGTTGTATGAATTTTTAACCGACGAATAGGCAACCAGAAGCAATACGGCAATAACTGCCAGAATAATCCACGTCTTTTTCATTTTTATTTACTTTTTTAATTTATAATCTTACAACGCTTAAATTTAACAACCAATGATAAATATAAGTTTGGCAAATGTTGCAAAACTGCTGCCAGGATACATGTAAATATCGGGGAATGTCGCAATTTTGCCGTTATACCTGCTATTTCAAAAGATGAACCACAATTGGAAATTTATGAATACCGCCGAATTCAAAAACGCTATTAAGGAAGGGATTCCGGAAGTTTTGCCCGTGATAAAACCATTTAACCCTTCTGTAAATCACGCACCTAAACGAAAAGACATTCTCAATAATTTGGAAAAGAAGCTGGCAGTTCAGAATGCGCTCAGGTATTTTAAGCCTGAACATCATGTCCGATTGGCATCCGAATTTCTGGATGAATTGCGACAATATGGCCGGATTTACATGCACCGACTTCGTCCCGACTATGAAATGAAGGCCCGTCCATTGCAGGATTATCCTTACAAATCGATTCAGGCGGCCTCAATCATGATGATGATTCAGAACAATCTGGATCATGCAGTGGCGCAACACCCGCACGAGTTAATCACGTATGGCGGAAACGGGGCTGTTTTTCAGAACTGGGCGCAATACAGGCTCGCAATGAAATACCTGTCGGAAATGACCGACGAACAAACGCTGGTGATGTATTCCGGGCATCCGATGGGACTTTTTCCTTCGCACAAAGATGCACCGCGGGTAGTGGTTACCAATGGCATGGTAATTCCCAATTACTCTGGAAGAGATGACTATGAGCGGATGAATGCACTCGGCGTTTCTCAATACGGACAAATGACTGCCGGATCGTTCATGTACATCGGTCCGCAGGGAATTGTGCACGGAACTACCATTACCCTTTTGAATGCAGCCCGAATGCGCGGAGACGGACAGGTCGCCGGGAAAATATTCGTCTCGTCGGGACTTGGAGGAATGTCGGGCGCACAACCAAAAGCGGCGGTGATTGCAGGCATGGTGGCGGTGATTGCTGAAATTAATCCGAAAGTGGTTGCCACCAGGCATCAGCAAGGATGGGTGGATGAAGTTTTCGAGGATCTTGACAAACTGATTGCCCGGATGCTGAAAGCCAGCCAAAACAAAGAAGCGGTTTCGCTGGCCTACCAAGGGAATGTGGTTGATCTTTGGGAGAAACTCGCCACAGAAAATATTGCCGTTGATTTGGGAACCGACCAGACTTCGCTGCACAATCCGTTTGCAGGTGGTTATTATCCTGCCGGACTTTCGTTGGAAGAATCGAACAGGATGATGGCCGAAAATCCGGCACTTTTTCAGGAGAAAGTGTATGAAAGTTTGTGCCGACAGGTGAACGCAATTAACCAGCTTTCGGCAAAAGGGATGTATTTCTGGGACTACGGAAATGCGTTTTTGCTCGAAGCCAAACGTGCAGGTGCCACCATAACAAGTACCGACGGAAGTTTCAGCTACCCATCATACGTTCAGGACATCATGGGACCTTTGTTTTTCGATTACGGCTTCGGGCCATTCCGCTGGGTTTGCTGCTCGTGCGATCCGGAAGATCTTCAGAAAACCGATGAAATTGCACTTCAGGTTTTAAAAGAAATAGCCAAACAAGCTCCTTCAGAAATAAAAAACCAGTTACAGGACAACATTCACTGGATCGCGGAAGCCGGCAAAAACAATTTAGTGGTTGGCTCTCAGGCACGCATCCTTTATGCCGATTGCGAAGGACGCACTAAAATTGCCGAAGCATTCAACAAAGCGATTCGGGATGGAATTATCACTGCGCCGATCGTTTTGGGGCGCGATCACCACGACGTTTCGGGAACGGATTCGCCCTACCGCGAAACTTCCAACATTTACGACGGATCAGCTTTTACTGCCGATATGGCGATTCAGAATGTGATTGGCGATTCGTTTCGCGGCGCTACCTGGGTTTCTATCCACAATGGTGGCGGTGTGGGTTGGGGCGAGGTGATTAACGGTGGTTTTGGAATGACAATCGATGGCTCTGAAGATGCCGACCGGCGATTGAAACAAATGCTTTACTGGGATGTGAACAACGGAATTGCCCGTCGTAGCTGGGCTCGCAACGAACCTGCAATTTTTGCCATTAAACGTGCCATGCAGGAAAATCCAAACCTGATTGTTACGTTGCCAAATTTGACGGATGAAAAGCTGATTGATGGGTTGTTTGAATAGTGGTCAGTCGCAGTCTCAGTGGTCAGACGCGGCAATCATTTACCAGCCAGGTCCCTGATGGTTTGCCGCAAAATGCTCACCTCAAATTCGAGTTCTTTAACCCTGTTTTGCAACCCGGCGGCTTCGGTATATTCGGGTTCGGCGAAGGGAAGTTTCTGAGCAATTTCCCTGAAAAAATTATACCTGAGGAATTCTGATATCTCAGCCAGGCGTTGTACCTGCAAGGTAGATCGGCCGAACATGCCCATCACCGACGAAGGGTTTACTTTTAAAGCGCGGGCCAACTCAGCGCCACTAATGTTTTTACGATTCATCTCACGCCTTACCATAGCGATTATTGCAAGTTGTTCCATAGTTGTCTTTTTTAATCTTTCGGGAGTAAGATACAACAATTGTAGTGATAATACTATCATATCATGGCTAATAAACACGATATAATAGCCAAAAGCTAAAATATTTATGCAGATAAATACCAAATCGTGGCTAATAAACTAATATTCGTAGGTAAACAAATATAATTCGTGGCTATAAATATATATATCGTGGCTATAAACATAGATATCGTGGCTAAAAGAACCGACATACAATCTATGAATGTCATTTACTCCTCGAAAAGTATTTTATAGGGTCGCTGGATTTCGGCCTTCAATTCGTCAATGCCAAAAGCTCGGCTTTTGCGGATTGTTTCGCGCCCGGCAAAGAAAACGATTACAGTGGGAGCTGTGAAAACCCGGTTTTGGGCAGCTAATTCGGGCAATTTATCCGATTCTACAAAAACAATTTTCATCAAGGGAAATGATTCAGCGACCATTTCTGAAACTTTAGGTTTCAATACTTTGCAGACTGAGCAAATTTCAGTGGAAAAATACGCCAGTACGGCATCCTGTTCGGCCAAAAGTTTTTCAAATTCCTGAATGGAATGGATTGTTTCCATTATTCGAATTGCCCGGTTGCCAAAAGAACCAAGGTACAGGCAATTTCAGGATAAATACCGGCAGCTTTAAGTTGACTGATAAATTCTGAATTTTCAGTGCCTGGATTAAAAATTACCCGGCGGGGATTTAGTCCAATAATATATGAATAGTATTCCGGCTGATTTTGCGGTCCGACATACATTGTTACGGTATCGATATTTTCAAACTGAACCTTTTCGGTATGGAAAGCGACTCCTTCAACAGTCCCTTTTTTCAATCCCAAAGCCAATACTTCATGGTTGTGTGATAACAAAGCCTTAATCGCCTTGTTCGAATAACGATCGGGATTTTCGCTTGCCCCGATTACGAGTGTTTTTTTCATATTTTTTTTCAAGTAATACCACCGCATGAACCGAAATCCCTTCTTCCCTACCCTCAAAACCTAACTCTTCAGTAGTGGTGGCTTTGATTGACACGGCATCCACATCGATCCCAAGAATTCGGGCAATGGTTTCTTCCATTTCAGGAATAAACGGTTTGAGTTTGGGTTGTTGTGCAGCCACCGTTACATCCAGGTTTCCGACCCGGTAGTTTTTTGAAGCAATCAGCTCATTGGTTTGCGCCAGTAAAATCTTGCTGTCAATGTTTTTGTAGTCTGAAGAAGTATCAGGGAAATGTCTCCCGATATCACCCATTTTAGCTGCACCCAACATTGCATCGCACAAGGCATGAAGCAACACATCGCCATCAGAATGGGCAATTGTGCCTTTACTGTGAGGAATCAAAACACCGCCCAACCACAAGGTTTCACCTTCAGCTAAACGGTGCACGTCGTATCCGTAACCTATCCGGAAATTCATATTGTCATCTCCTCTGCTTATTAAACGCTTCGAAATCAAAAGAGAGCGTAAACCGAAGGGTATTGGCCAGCGGATTATTTTGGGCAACCGGCAGCAGATAAGAAAAATCAAGCGCAAAAACATTCATTTTCAAACCAGCGCCTGCTGTGAAAAATTTGCGGTTTCCTTTGGTTTCATCTTCGTAATAATAACCGGCACGCAAAGCAAACTGATTGTTGTACCAGTATTCTGCACCTATCGAAAAGTTAATTTCCCTGAACTCTTCCGCCATTCCGCCGGGAGCATCACTAAATGAACTGAACATACCTGCAACTACCGATTTTCCAGAACCTAAGCCGGTAATAATATCCACACTGGCAGTATCGGGTGTTGGTACCAACAATTTATTTGCATCAAGGGCAATCGTAATGGTATTGTACTTGTCCATTTCCGTTTTATAGGAAACCCCCAGTTTCAGGTTGGTTGGAATAAAATCTTTGGTTTCACCGTCGGTGTACGAAATTTTGGCACCAATATTAGAGATGTCAATACCGGCTGCCAATGTTGACATTTTTCTATTGACACGTATTTCATTTTGATAGTAAAAAGCGACGTCAGCAGCATAAGAATTTCCGGCATGAGTCTCGGTTCCATTTACCAACTGACCACCTGTGAGATCGGAACGGATATAGCGAATGGCGACGGCTCCGGAAAACTTTTCGGACAATAAACGGGTGTAGCCAAAGTCAACAGCAAATTCATTCGGACTTTGCTGCCCTGTTGGATCACCGTATTCGCTCATAAAAGTAATATCGCCCAAAGTAAAATAACGCAGCGAAGCACTTACCGTTTGATTATCATCCAATCGTTTATAACCAACCAGATACGCAAGATTGATGTCAGATACCAAATTGCGTAACCATGGAGTGTATGACAAAGCGACTCCCATTTCACTTTCGGCAAAGGCATATTTTGCAGGGTTCCAGTGTTGAGAGCTGGCGTCAGGTGAGGTGGCAACGCCTGCATCGCCCATAGCTCCTCCCCGTGAATCGGGGGCAATGGTTAAAAACGGCACACCAGTGGTGATTGTATTTGCTCCGGTAGTGGAGGTTTTTTGTGCATTTGCATATTGTACAAACAAAACTAACAAAAGAACTACAGTTAATAATACGTTTAACTTCTTCATATTTAATTGGTCAAAATTTTGAATTTGCAAATATAAGGCTTTGTTGAGGAGTTTCAACCTGAGTTAACTCAAATTGCTAAACGAACTTTCTCCTGAAATAGTATTGAAAATTTCGGTACTTCTTCATTATTTAGCGATATACATATACCAATCGTCCCGATGCACTGCCAGTTTTTCCATCAATTGTCGCTGTCACCCGGTAGATATAAACACCCGGCGTCATTTTCACAAACCTTGAGGAAGGCGTCCATTCAAACGGAAGGCTTTCGGTTCCCTGCGAACCAACTTTTCTTTGCAGCATGTCAACCCGTATTCCTGAAGTCTGGAAAACTTCAAGCGTTACATCAAACGTTTCGTCAGGTTGATTGTGCGTGAAAACAAAACTGGTTTTGTCCTGCACCGGATTTGGGTAACACACCAAGCTTTCAATCAGCAAATCGTCTTTCACCACGAAATTAATTTCCACTTCCGACGAATTATTCAGCACGTCCCAAACTTTTACGGTCAGTGTATGATTTCCTTCAGCCAGATTACTTAGCGGAAAAACAATTTTACCACTGGTATAACTATTTTTATCGTATTGAAAAAAATCATTCAGCACCAAAATATTGGAATAATCACCATCAAGTACGGCAGTAATATCGTGCCCGATTCCGGTTCCTGCCGTGTTGATGCCATTCTCATCGGCAATATTGGCAATTAAAACTGAACTGGCACTCACCTTCCCTCCGTCTTTAAACGATTCGGTGTTCAGGAACAAATCAATTTCAGGCCCTTTTGAATCCGAAATTGAACTACCGGATGACCCGCCCACATAAAAACCATCGAAAAAACCATGAGCATCCATTGTATCGTTGTATGCATAGTAAAGAATTTTCCCCTTGCCCAGCTTGAATGAAATATCTTTCGGGACAAAAAAAGAAAACTCGAATTCACCATCTTTAACGCTTGCCAGCCCTTTATAAATAATATTATTCTGTACCGTATAGTCCATCGGCGGTTCACCTGAATTTCCCAGTGTTTCTACCTGCATGGCCTTGTCGTAAACGGTTGGAATAATTTCACCATTAAACGAAGTCATTTTAGCATCGCTGTTATCGGCAACAAAACCTTTGATTGTAACAACTGTAAGCGATCCAATGGTATCAGTTTGTACATTAACATCTTTATTATTGATAGTGCTTGTTTTTACCTGAAAATCGGGATATGCCAGGCGTAGTGCCGGATCGCCCAACAAAGTGAAATTAAGCTGATTGATGCCAGTTCTGGCGTTTGCCTTTGCCAACCGCATCACATCGCCCAATCGACGGTGGTTGCCTTGCTCATCTTTTTCGAAAATATTCCTGAAAAACTGACGGTTCAGCGTAAAATTAGCACCTGAATAAACCAGCCGGGTAGTTGAAAAAAGGCCAATTCCCCCGCCGATCGGATTAAACAGGATATGCTCGCCTGCCGAGGTTTCATTGTCATCGAAACGGCTGAATTCGCAGGTAGCAGTTACGAAAATTGGCAAGCGCTTAGAATTGCTCCATGAGTTGATAATTCCAATATCCAGGACATTTTCATCGGCCAGGTTTTTTGCATTTGCATGACCTGTATAATTCATTACCAAAGTGCCTTGCTTCACCCTGTTGTTGATGGCAGCAGTTACATCCGGATACTTTTCTCCTCCTGAAGTTGAAACCTGCCGGTAAGCATCAAAGTAAATTTTATCGGTATAAAAAGCCGGATAATTAGTATTTACCAAATTGGCAAGTTGTTCCGACTGCCACATGTGCGTGCTGTTATCTTCGTCATCGCCAATAAAAGTAACCACATTCCGCCAGTTTCCCATCGTTTCCTGAAGCCGGTAATTCATTATTTTATTCAATACAATTTCAGCTTCATCTTTGGTGCGCGCTGGTATCCGTCCAATTCCAAGGTCAATAATTCCGGTAGATCCGCCTTCATTTTCGTCCAGCATCACAAAAAAATCATCAGTAAAAAACGACTGTGTTGGCGAAAGCGAATTGACGGACTGATAAGTTGGTATAAAATTCAGGTTTTTGCCCTGAACATTACGGTTGTCAAAAGTGCCATCGCCCAACAATAAAATATATTTCAAAGTTTTCTTTCCTGATTGATTTCCGCGGTCGTAGCACATCCTGAAATAATTGCGAAATCCCGATGGATCTGGCAGTCCACCTGAAAACTCATTGTAAATTACTTCCGGAGTAACTACCTGAATGGTCATTTGATCGTTGTTTCTGTGAAATTCAGCCAATTCGTTGGCAACATTTAAAAAGTTGGGGTGTGTAACAATAATCATTTCAACTAAATCGCCTGCATGTAAGTTCTGATTTGGAACGTCGCCAACCAATTCGGGCATCGGAATAGTTGCTCCTGAAGGGTTAAAAGCCACGTATTCCATCATGAGCGTTGAATTCGACTTAAATTTCATTTGGTTGCCGGCAAAACTGGCAGGCATTTCAACTGTTTGATGAAGGTTGGTTACATCAAATATTTTTAAACCCGAAGTAGCGCCTGAGAGCACAAATTCCGAAATCTGAGCAGTACCCTCAGCACCCCTTCCCCTGAAATATGTGATGTCGCCAGCCATATTCAATGTGCTTTGGTAGTTGACAGAGATATAATCAAGCCAGGCTTCAGAAGTACTGTTACCTGCATTGTAAGTCAATTTAAGTGTAAGATTTTTTGAGGAAAGTGTTTCGGAATAATTTACAGCCCTTTCGTGTGCATGAACCTCAGTTGCATCATTGGTTGCAAGTGCCTGAAAAGCAATACTGCCAATGGCTTTATCATTCAAAAGTACATTCATACTGCTGGTCAGAGAAGACTTGCCGGCAGTTGCAACCGTAATCGTGGCAGCTTTGCTCAAATCAGGATTATCAAGTGACAAGCTAATAGTATGCGATGCGCCCTGATTAAAACGTTCACCAAACCATTGGCTGCCCGATGAAATTAAGTTGAGCAATTCCTTTTCGTAATTTGTATAGTTCGGGAAAGTCACCACTTGTCTGCCGGCACTTTCGGTCAGTTCTGCAGCTTTCTCAATTAGCAAAGGGGTACCCTGTTCCGACAGATAAAAATATGTTTCGGTTGAATACGAATTTTGCTGGTGGGTATAGTTGCCGGTTTGTGAATTCCGGTTAAACTGAACACTTCCGGAGGAATAAAAGAACAAACAATCTTTGTTTGCATTGTCTTTTCCCTTCCAAACAGGATAAACCAGCAGGTCATCGCTCTTTAAATCCTTGTTTAAAACCGGCAGCATAAGTCCCCCGTTTCCATACAAAGCCACTTTCTCAGGATTGGAAAACCCCCATGTTTTTAACTGATCGTAAGTAATTTTGTATATACCTTTATTATTGGTTTTAATTTTAGTCCATTTTCCTGAAGCAAGCAAAGAGCCTGACTTCCACTGGTAATTTGCCGTTGCTGATTTAAGTACATTGGAAGTTTCGCTGACAGACAATGTAAATTCGGTTAATCTCAGAATTTGATTGTCTCTTTTAACAAATGGAAAAACAGACACCCGCATATAGGTTTTACCTGCTGATGTACCAATATCTTTCGAATATTTTAGATCAGCTCCTATCGAATCAGTTATAGTGATTGAAGGATTGTTAAAAGGTTCGAATACGGCTTCCGAAATAGAAACTTCAGCGTTTGAGGATTGCAGTTGGAAATTTTCTATCCAGAGCGGCAATTTGCTGTTTCCGGTTGAAACAGCTCCTTCAAATAAGTCTGCACCTTGCATAATTTCAGATCTAACAACAGAATCGGATTGATACCATACTATTGTTCTGTGAAAATCGACCGACCAGAGTAGAGTGGCATTAAAAAGCAGCACCATAAAAAGCAATAAACTTCGCATTTTTGTGTTTTAAATAAATTATTCACTAAACGATCAAACAGGATTTATATTGTTAGCTTATGTTTCTGATACCAACATTTTCCACGCAGATGCCTCAAGCGAAAAACAAAAGTACAAAGTTAAGACAACTTCGTGCTAAAAAAGTTTGAATCCGCGAACAATATCAATTCAACAATTTAGTTATATTTGTGGGGTTTAAAAAAAACGGAAAAGATATAAACAGATGAAATTAAAATCCATAATGTTATTTGGTCTTGCTGCATTAATGGCAGGGTGCGGATTATTTGGAAAGGGCGGCAAGAAATCAGACACATCACATTCAACCGGATGGCAATTTGGCGATCCTAAATTGGGTGGTTTTCAGGCTGATGACAATTATGCACAGGCAACAGGTCCCGGATTGATTTTCATACAGGGTGGAACTTTCTCGATGGGTCGCGTTGAACAGGATGTGATGTTCGACTGGAACAATCTTCCGAGAAGAGTTACTGTAGCTTCCTTTTACATGGATGAATCGGAGGTTTCAAACCTCGATTACCGCGAATATCTTTTCTGGTTAAGAAGGGTTTATCCTGAAAATCCCGAAAAATACCAGACGGCACTGCCTGATACATTGGTTTGGCGAGAAGAATTGGCATACAATGAACCGTATGTTAACAATTATCTTCGTCATCCGGCCTACGGAAACTATCCTGTAGTTGGTGTTTCCTGGAAACAGGCGGATTCTTATTCAAAATGGAGAACCGATCGCGTTAACGAAAAAGTTCTTATCGATAAAGGAGTCATCACTCCTGACGAAGCACAAAGTGGACAAAACGTATTCACCACGGAATCATTCCTTGCAGGATTGTATCAGGGCACTGAAGGAAAAAAACCGTTGACAGACGCTTCAGGAGCTGGCCGCAGGGTACGATGGGAAGATGGCCTTTTGCTACCAAATTACCGCCTGCCAACAGAAGCTGAATGGGAATATGCCGCGCTTGGTCTGGTTGGAAACACCGAAGACGAATTGTTGACCGACCGCAAATTATATCCGTGGAACGGGAGTTACCTTCGTGATGACTCTAAAAAAACCAAGGGAAGAATGATGGCCAACTTTACACGTGGCCGGGGTGACTTGATGGGTATGGCAGGCTCTCTTAACGACAATGCCGATATTACCGCTCCGGTGATGTCGTACCAACCAAACGATTACGGTCTTTATTGTATGGCCGGAAATGTAAACGAATGGGTATATGATGTTTACCGCCCGTTATCATCCGATGATGTTGCAGAATTTCAGCCTTTCCGCGGAAACACATTTACAAAATACCGCACCGATGCTGAAGGAAAACTCATGCGTGACATATACGGTGAATTAATTAAGGATACAATTGCCGATGCCCGTAACTTCAAGGATGGCGATTATCGTTCGCAAATTATTGAAGGAGAAGACTGGAATGCGTTAAAAGATGAAACACAAACCAATTCGATGTATATCCAATCTGATAAAGAAGGTCAGTTCTCTTCATTGATCTCCGACAATACCCGCGTTTTTAAAGGAGGAAGCTGGAAAGATCGCCCCTACTGGTTGATTCCCGGAACAAGAAGGTATATGCCGGAAACGGAAGCAGCCAATGACCTTGGATTCCGTTGCGCAATGACACGCGTTGGAAGTCCTGATGGATTCTAATAAAAAAATCAATTCAATATAAAAACCTCATTTTTGAAAAAGTGAGGTTTTCTTTTTTAATAAATCATGGAAACAGCCAAATTATATCAACTTTTCAGGCAGTACCCGATAGTAACTACCGATTCAAGAAACATTCCGGCCAACAGCATTTTCTTTGCCTTGAAAGGCGAAAATTTCAACGGGAATAAATACGCTGGTGAGGCGTTGTCAAAAGGTGCAGCTTTTGCAATAATTGACGAGCCTGAATTTGCCGTTGATGACAGGATGATTTTGGTGGACGATGTTTTAATCAGCATACAGAAACTGGCCAGATTTCATCGCGATGAACTTAAAATACCAATACTGGCAATCACCGGAACAAACGGGAAAACGACTACAAAAGAATTAATCGCCACAGTTCTGACGAAAAAGTTCAGAATAAAATCTACTCAGGGAAACTTAAATAACCATATCGGAGTTCCGCTAACCATTTTGTCAATGACCCCGGAAACAGAAATCGGAATTGTTGAAATGGGTGCAAATCACATCGGCGAGATCAAATTTTTGTGCGAAATAGCAAATCCTGATTTTGGCATGGTAACAAACATGGGAAAAGCTCATCTGGAAGGATTTGGCTCTTTTGAAGGCGTCATCCAAACAAAGTCTGAAATGTACGGCTTCCTCAGGCAGAAAGGCGGAAAATGCTTTATCAATGCTGACAATCCGCTTTTGATTAAACAAGCAAAAGATTTGGAGCAAATTACCTTTGGAAAATCGGACGGCTGTTTTTTGACCGGCGAATTGGCAACTACCGGATACAGTCTGGTGATAAAGGCACTTTTTCCGAAAGGCTGGCTGTATTTAAAATCGAAATTAATTGGCGACTACAATTTTGAGAATCTGCTCGCTGCAGCATGCATCGGTAAATATTTCGAGGTTGATCCGTTGCTTATTCAGAAAGCGCTGGAAGAATATACCCCGTCGAACAACCGTTCACAACTGATCAGGAAAGAAAAGAATACCATTATCATGGATGCCTACAACGCAAATCCAACCAGCATGATGATGGCCCTCACCAATTTTGCAAACATTCAGAACGATGAAAAATGTGTCATACTTGGTGACATGCTCGAATTGGGCGAAGTATCAGACGAAGAGCACCAGAAAGTCGTAGATTTTATTGAATCACAAAATTTCGCAGAAGTCTGTCTGGTTGGTCCGCAATTTAAAAAAACAGTTACCGGAGACAAAAAAAAGAAGTTCGACAACGCCGAACTCCTTTCCAACTACCTAAAAACACAACCTATTGAAAATAAACTAATCCTTATAAAAGGCTCCAGAGGAATACACCTTGAGAAAATCCTGGAATTATTGTCGTAACTAAATTAATTAATGACTGGTTTCTGAACTTTCAGAACTTCGGCTATCGCCTGTTCAAAAGTTGATTTCGGAAGAGCTCCCATGGCCATTTGTGGCTGACCTTCAAGCGGCACAAACAACAATGAAGGAATACTTTGAACACCAAATACAGCCGATAACTCACGTTCGTCTTCAGTATTTACCTTATAAATTACCAGATTGCTGCCATATTCCTTTTGCAGTTCTTCCAACACCGGGGCAACCATTTTGCACGGACCGCACCAATCGGCATAAAAATCAATCATACAGGGAGTTGTTCCTTCAAATTTCCATTCCTTATTGAGTTCAAAGTTGAATACTTTTTCTTTGAATGTCTCTTTGGTTAAATGTTCTAACATGATTTTGAATTTTAATTATATAAATATATACATTTTCTGATGTGTGCATATCAATTCACATGCCACTAAAATAAAAAGTTTTAATTGAGCGCTAAAAAGCAATTAATGGTAATTTTGTCACAATTATAAAAACAAATTGTCATATATACTTATTTAAATACAATATTTCCTGAATTTATTACATGAAACGAACATGCCGCTGTAATGATTCAAAGGTGGCGGCACAAAAAGAAAATTAATGTTTAATGTGGATGCTTTCTGGCATGTGAGTTTCATGAGAACGCTTAATAATCAATTAATTAATAACAATATTTTCGAATGAAGAAACATTTGAACCATACCATATTTAAAGTCATTTCAGAAGCTGCCGACCAATTAAAACTGGAAACATACGTTATCGGCGGTTTTGTCAGGGATTTGATTTTAAACCGCAACTCACCGGATATTGATGTCGTTACTGTTGGAAGCGGAATTGAACTTGCTGAAATAGTTGCAAAAAAACTGGGTCCAAATATTCAGGTCAGTGTTTTTAAAACTTTTGGAACTGCCATGCTTAAATATCAGTCGCTTGAGGTTGAATTTGTAGGCGCACGAAAAGAATCGTACAACGAAGATTCGCGCAAGCCAATGGTCGAAAATGGCACGCTGGAAGAAGACCAGAACCGGCGGGATTTCACTATCAATGCACTGGCAATTTGCCTGAACAAAGATCGTTTTGGAGAAATGATTGATCCCTTTGGAGGCATTCAGGATATTCAGGATAAAATTATTCGCACCCCGCTTGAACCCGGCATTACCTTTTCAGACGACCCTTTGCGCATGATGCGTGCCATCAGGTTCGCAACACAACTGGGATTCATGATTGAAGAAAAAACACTGGAAGCTATTTCGCTCAACAAAAACCGAATCCACATTATCTCGAAAGAAAGAATCGGCGAAGAACTAAATAAGATAATTCTTGCAGATAAACCTTCCGTAGGTTTCCGGTTGCTCGACCAAACCGGTTTGCTGGAGCTTATTTTTCCTGAATTGCACCGGATGAAAGGACGCGAAGTGGTGAAAGGAGTTGGACACAAGGACAACTTTTACCACACACTGG
>JAUYEQ010000235.1 GCA_030691295.1 Bacteroidota bacterium | reverse complement strand
AAACTGATCATCCATTGCGGTGGCTGCATGATCAGTCACCAAAAATTACAGGCCCGCCTGCGCGATTTACGCCATGCCGGTGTTCCCGTAACAAACTACGGAGTTTTCCTTTCGTGGATGCAGGGACAGGCAGCGCAGGAGCGGGTAATGGAACCGTGGAGAAAAGATTAAAGGTAAAATCTCCAAAGTTTGTCCGCCCACTCGCCCGAGTACTCAATTCCGATCCGTTTTGAAGTTCGTATTTCCGGAACAGGTTCGGCATCTTCCACCCAGATTCGTTGCGAAGTGATCAGGCTTTCGCCGTAAAACGATTTGTCTAATTGAAGTTCGCGCCCCACGCGGCCTGGTCCGGGGAAACCTTCGATACAACGGATCAGCACTGCCGAAGCATCGCCTTCGCTGCCGGTCACCAAATTCAGCAACCAATATTGGCCATATATAAGATAGACGTAAACGGTTCCGCCTTCTCCGAACATGACTTCGGTGCGCGGTGTTCGTCCTTTGCTGGCATGGCAGGCCAAATCCTCTATTCCTCGGTAAGCTTCCACTTCGGTAATCATGTATTTTTCGATACTTCCATCAGGAAAGCAACGAACCAGTTTTTTGCCGATCAGTTCAGGGGCAACATCCAGCACATCGCGCAGGAAAAATTCAGGAGGAAGACGCGTATTCATGTTCCGGTTTTTAAATTTCAGGAGACCAATAATACAAATGTGATAAAAAACAACAGAATAGCCTGAATTATTACTTGGAAATTAAAAAAAAGAAAATACTTTTGCAGTCCGATTATTGTCCTTACTTGCAGTTCATGTAAATAACTGAAAATGTTGAGTGTGCAGATCTTATTAACAATTCCGGGTTAATAAATAACGGCGCTCTAAATGATTGAATTTTAATTTAATGCGAGTTAGTGTTTAATTTTTTAATAATAAACAAGTGGATACACTAAGTTATAAAACCGTATCGGCAAACAGAGCCACGGTAACAAAAGAGTGGGTTCTTGTTGATGCTACAGATGTTGTTCTCGGACGTTTGGCCAGTAAAGTTGCCAAAATTCTAAGGGGAAAAAACAAACCTAGCTTCACGCCTCACGTTGACTGTGGTGATAACGTGGTTATCATCAACGCTGAAAAAGTACGTCTGACAGGAAATAAACTGAACGACAAAATTTATTTGAGCTATTCGGGCTACCCGGGTGGACAGAGAAAACAGACTCCGGCTGAATTGATGGCCAAATATCCTGAAAGACTGATTGAAAAAGCAGTTAAAGGGATGTTGCCAAAAAATCGTCTGGGAAGTAAAATCTATGGCAACATGAAAGTTTATGTTGGACCAGTTCACGATCAGGTTGCCCAGAGCCCAAAAGTAATTGATTTAAATACAATTAAATAATAACTAATGGAAGTAGTAAACGCGTTAGGTCGTAGGAAATCTGCGGTAGCCAGAGTTTATGTGAGCGATGGCAAAGGAAAAATCACTATCAATAAAAGAGAATTGACGGAATATTTTCCAACCGGAATCCTGCAGTATGTTGTTTTGCAACCGTTGAATCTGTTAGGTGTTGCCGGTCAGTATGATATCAATGTTAACCTTGATGGTGGTGGTATCACCGGACAGGCTGAAGCATTGCGTTTAGGAATTTCACGTGCAATGCTCGAAATTGTTCCTGAATCGAGAGCCGCTTTAAAAGCAGCCGGATTTTTGACCAGGGACCCACGTGAGGTTGAACGTAAAAAACCAGGTCAGCCAAAAGCACGCAAAAGATTCCAGTTCTCAAAACGTTAATATTTTTTATCCAAAAATATTCTGCTTTGGATCTAAATTGTCCAGACTTCCGTCCCGAGCACTCGGGGCAGAACTACCCGGCAATTGCTTTTCAAGAGATTATTTTTTTAACAAAAAAGTAAAAAGATGCCAAGAACAAATTTTCAAGATTTATTGGACGCAGGTGTTCATTTCGGACACTTGAGAAGAAAGTGGAACCCAAACATGGCCCCATATATTTTTATGGAGAAAAACGGGATTCACATTATCGATCTTCAGAAAACAATCGTCAAAGTTGACGAAGCTGCTGAAGCAATTAAACAAATTGCAAAATCAGGCCGCAAAATTTTATTCGTAGCCACAAAAAAACAAGCCAAAGACATTGTCGCTGACTTGGTTGGCAGTGTTAACATGCCTTACGTTACTGAACGCTGGCCAGGTGGTATGCTTACCAACTTTCCAACGATCCGTAAAGCGGTTAAGAAAATGATGACCATCGACAAGATGGCCAAAGACAACAGTTGGGATGTACTTTCAAAACGCGAAAAACTTCAGATTAGCCGCCAACGCGCTAAACTCGAAAAAATGCTCGGAAGTATTTCTGACCTGACCCGTCTTCCTGCAGCGCTTTTCATTGTTGATGTACTGAAAGAAAAAATCGCAGTCCGCGAAGCCAAGAGATTGGGTATCCCGGTTTTTGCAATGGTTGACACCAACTCTGACCCGGAAGGAATTGATTTCGTAATTCCTGCAAACGATGATGCTTCTCAGTCGGTTAGCCTGATTGTTAAAGTTATTACCGATGCAATTCAGGAAGGTCTTTCGGAACGCAAAGTTGAACGCGACACTGAAGGCGAAGAAAAAGAAATCAGGGTAAAAAGAAAAAAACCAAGAGTTACTGACGAGCACGATGCCCCTGCTATTGAAGAAGAAGTAGAGGAAGAAGATGAAGATCTTGATCATGAAGATGATGAAGATGAAGAAATTCATGAATAATCGTTCAATAACTTTTTAAATACAAAATATATGGAAATTAGTGCAGCAGATGTAATGAAGTTGCGTAAAGCAACAGGTGCTGGCATGATGGATTGCAAAACAGCGTTGATGGAAGCAGAAGGCGATTTTAGCCGTGCAACCGAAATCATCCGCGAAAAAGGTAAACTGGTTGCCAGCAAAAGAGCTGACAGAGCAGCTACCGAAGGAGTTGTGCTTGCAAAAGTAAATGAATCGGGTAAAACCGGCGCTATATTGGTTTTAAATTGCGAAACCGACTTCGTTGCAAAAAATGAAGCTTTCGTAAATTTTGCCCAAAGAATCCTTGATGCTGCCATTGCAAACAATGCAGCCGATCTGGACGCTGTTAAGGCGCTTGTTCTTGACGGTCGCACTGTTGAAAATCACGTGATCGAACAGACAGGTGTTATTGGTGAAAAACTTGATTTGCCATATTTTGCCAAACTTGATGCAGAAACAGTAGTTGGATACATTCACCCTGGAAACAAATTATCGACCCTGGTTGGATTTAACAAAGCTGGTGTTGACGCACAGGTTGCAAAAGATGTGGCTATGCAGGTTGCAGCTATGAACCCTGTTGCTGTTGACAAAGATGATGTTCCTGCCGAAGTTGTAGCAAAGGAACTGGAAATTGCCAAAGAAAAATTCCGTCAGGAAGGCAAACCGGAAGCCATGCTCGATAAAATTTCGCAAGGCGCTTTGGCTAAATTCTTCAAAGAAAGTACTTTGTTGAACCAGGCTTTCATCAAGGAAAACAAACAAACTGTCAACGAATTCCTTCAGGCAACTGAAAAAGGACTGACAGTAACTGCATTCTACCGTTACAATCTTGGCGACTAATTAATTATCGCAAGATTCAAAATACAAAAGCCTTCCATTTTTGGGGGCTTTTTTTATGATGTCGTTTAGCCTGATTTGAAAGAATGTACTATCTTCGCAAGCGTTAAAATGCCCAAATAATGAAAAACTTTAAACAACTGAATAATATTGCAGGCTGGGTCACTTTTCTGATCGCTGCTGTTGTGTATTTACTTACAATTGAGCCAACAACCAGTTTTTGGGATTGTGGTGAGTTTATAACCACTTCGTATAAACTGGAGGTCGGCCATCCACCCGGCGCACCTTTCTTTATGATATTGGGCAGGTTCTTTACCATTTTTGGCGGCGGACCGTCCCATGCAGCCCTGATGATCAATGCCATGTCGGCCTTGGCCAGTGCGTTTACTATTTTGTTCCTGTTTTGGACAATCACCCATTTGGGCAGGAAATTGGTAAAAACCGCAGGTGAATTTTCATTGGGACAAACCATTGCCATTCTCGGAGCAGGCGCAGTCGGCGCTTTGTCATATACCTTTTCAGATACATTCTGGTTTTCGGCGGTCGAGGGCGAAGTGTATGCTTCCTCGTCGCTGTTTACTGCTATGGTTTTCTGGGCAATTCTGAAATGGGAAGATTCGGCCGATGAACCACATGCCAATCGTTGGATTATCCTGATTGCCTATCTGATGGGGCTTTCAATCGGTGTTCACCTTCTGAACCTTTTGGCAATTCCGGCCATCGTTTTTGTTTATTATTTCCGCAAATATAAAGCTACCAGAAATGGAATTCTAATCAGTCTGGCTGTTTCTTTCTTAATTCTTGGTGTGGTGATGTACGGAATTATTCCCGGAGTAATTACAATCGCAACGTGGTTCGAACTGATGTTTGTAAACGGCCTCGGACTTCCATTCAGTACCGGGATAATTGTTTATGCAATACTTCTTGTGGCAGGTTTGGTGTATGGAATACACTATACGGTGCAAAAAAAACTGATTCTCTGGAATACTGTTTTGATCAGCGTTGTTGTAATTCTGATAGGTTATTCTTCGTTTGCAATGATTGTAATCCGTTCATCAGCCAATCCGCCGATGGATCAAAACAGTCCGGACAATGTTTTCGCGTTGCTTGGTTATCTGAATCGTGAGCAGTATGGCGATCGCCCGTTGGTTTATGGCAGATATTACAACACTCCGTTAGATGAGAGAACTCCGTATGTTGACGACAAACCTTATTACATTCAGAAAAACGGAAAATACGTAATTGCCGATATGAGGCAAAAGCCGGTTTTCAATTCAAACTATAGCACTCTTTTCCCACGAATGTACAGCCGCGAAGATTCGCACATTCAGGCATACAAACAATGGGCGGGAATAAAAGGCCGGAAAGTCCAGATCGTCGATGAAGAGGGCCAAACCAAAACAATACAAATTCCGACATTTGGTGAAAACCTGGTCTTTTTCTTCAGGTACCAGGTAAATCAGATGTATTTCAGGTATTTCATGTGGAATTTTGCCGGACGTCAGAATGACATTCAAAGCCAGGGCGAAATCATGAACGGCAACTGGATTACCGGAATAAACTTTATTGACTCACAACGGCTGGGCGATCAGAAAACTCTGCCTGCTGAATTTAAAAACAACAAAGGCCGAAATGCCTATTACCTCTTGCCTTTGATTTTGGGAATTATAGGTTTTGTATTCATGTACAATCGGGGCGCTGAAGGCAGGAAAAATTTGTGGGTTGTCTTTCTGCTGTTTTTCATGACTGGGCTAGCCATCGTTTTATACCTGAACCAATCGCCGCTTCAACCGCGTGAACGTGATTATGCTTACGCCGGTTCGTTCTATGCCTTTACAATCTGGATTGGCATCGGTGTACTGTCGTTGTACGAAGGAATGAAAAAGTACCTTCCGGACACAGCCAGTGCAGGCATTGCAACCGGTTTAGCGCTTCTGCTGGTGCCAACGTTGATGGCAGCCGAAAACTGGGACGATCATGATCGTTCAAACCGATATACCGCCCGTGATTTTGGAGCCAATTACCTGAATACATGCGCGCCAAATGCCATTATTTTCACCAATGGCGACAACGATACTTTCCCACTTTGGTACAATCAGGAGGTGGAAGGAGTTAGAACTGACGTGAGGGTATGTAACCTGAGTTATTTCCAGACCGACTGGTACATCAAGCAAATGAAGAGCAAAGCTTATGAGTCGGAACCACTTCCGATCAGTTTCACTGCCGACCAATACGTGCAGGGAAACCGCGATGTGGTTTACCTGATGGAAGATCCGCGCTTGAAAGGATCGGTTGAACTTAAAAAAGCGCTCGACTTTGTAAAGGACGAAAACCCACGAACCAAACTCGAACAGGCTGATTTTGCATCATATATTCCATCTAAAAAATTGTTTTATGTGGTTGACAAAGCGGCTGTAATCAGGAACAAAGTGGTTGAACCACAGGATTATGACAGAATTGTTGATACCATTACAATTGATTTGAGCGACAAACATTACATTACCAAAGACGAATTGATGGTTTTGGACATGATTGCAAACAATAACTGGGAACGTCCGATCTATTTTGCCATTACAATTGGCCGCGACAAATACATGAACCTTCAGGATTATTTTCAGTTGGAAGGACTTGCTTATAAACTTGTTCCGATAAAATCTCAGTCTGACGGGATTTCGTTCGGAATGGTTAATACAAGGTTGATGTATGCGAATGTGATGGAAAACTTCAAGTGGGGAAACATGAACGATCCGAAAGTTTACATTGATGAAAATAACAGCCGGATGATGATGAACATTCGCAATACATTTGATCGTTTGGCGGAATCGCTTGTTGCTGAAGGGCAAAACGATAAGGCAATCAAAGTACTCGATCGCGGTATTGAGCTGATTCCTCACAAAATTGTTCCATACAACTACTTTTCGTTGCTGATGTCGGAAACCTATTTTAAAGCCGGACAACCTGAAAAGGCAAAGGAAATTATTACTACCATGATGGACAGCTATAAAGAACAACTGGATTATTATTTCAAAATGAAACCGGCGATGCGCAATTCGGTTGACGACGACATTCAGCGTAGCTTGTATTTTATGAGGGAAATAACGATGATTTCTTCCAGAAACAATCAACCTGAATTACTGAAAGAAGTTTCGGCCACGTTTAACAGTTACATCGAAAGATACAGTTCACTAAAATAATGAAGTGTTTTGATCCGAGGGTTCGTTTGCCGGGACTTTTTACTTCTCTTTTCAAGGGTGCTGTCTGGAGATTGGACGAAACCGACAAGGTGGTTTACCTCACTTTCGACGACGGACCAATTCCTGAAATAACTCCATGGGTTCTCGAACTTTTGGAAAAGGAAGATATAAAGGCGACCTTTTTTTGCGTCGGTGAAAATGTTCTGAAATATCCTGAAGTGTATGATCAAATCCTAAAAGGTGGCCATTCGGTTGGAAATCACACTTTCAACCATTGGCAGGGATTAAAGAACAACGATCATGGTTTTTTCAGGAACATTGAAAAAGCTGGTGAACTGATTGATTCGGATCTTTTCAGGCCACCACACGGCTGGTTAAAATACTCACAGTACAAATTCCTGAAGAACAAGTTCAGGATTATTATGTGGGATTTGATTTCGTGCGATTACGACCGCCGGATAAAACCTGAAAAAGTGCTGAAAAATGTGACTGATTTTGTGCGCCCGGGTTCTATTATAACGTTTCACGATTCAATAAAGGCAAAAAATAACCTGATGAAAGCGCTGCCTCTTTCGATCAAATGGATGAAAGAGCAGGGTTATCGTTTCGAAGCGATTCCGTTTAATAAAAGAATAAAATGATAAATATTTTAATTGTCGGTTCAGGAGGAAGAGAACATGCAATGGCATGGAAAATTAAACAATCGCCAAAACTGAACCAATTGTTTATTGCACCTGGAAACGCCGGAACATCACTTTTGGGAACCAACATTGAGGTGGGCGTTTCAGACTTTGAAGGATTGAAGAAGGTTGCACTCGACAACCAAATCGACCTCGTACTGGTTGGGCCTGAAGTTCCATTGTGCGAAGGATTATATGATTATTTTCTGGCCGATAAAAGCCTCCAACATATCAAAGTAGTTGGTCCCCAAAAGCTGGGAGCACAACTCGAAGGGAGCAAGGATTTTGCCAAGGAATTTATGGTGCGCCATCAGATTCCGACTGCAAAATATTGTTCTGTTACCGCCGAAACTCTTTCAGAGGGTCTGGCTTTCCTGAAAACAATGACTGCTCCATACGTTTTAAAAGCTGATGGACTGGCTGCCGGGAAAGGTGTTCTCATTATCGGAGAACTTGCTGAAGCCGAAAATTCACTGAAGGAAATGTTGGATGGCCAGTTTGGTGCAGCAAGCCAAAAAGTGGTTGTTGAAGAATTTCTCAGCGGAATTGAATGCTCGGTTTTTGCCATTACCGACGGAAAGGACTATAAAATACTTCCGGTCGCGAAAGATTACAAACGCATTGGCGAAGGAGATACCGGACTGAATACAGGCGGTATGGGCGCCATTTCGCCCGTTTCGTTCGCCGATGAAACATTCATGAACAAGGTTGAAGAACGGATCATTCGGCCCACTGTTGAAGGATTGCAAAAGGATCAGATTCCATACAACGGCTTCCTCTTTTTCGGTTTAATCAGTGTCCAGGGCGAACCGATGGTAATCGAATACAATGTCCGCATGGGCGATCCGGAAACGGAAGCAGTAATGTTGCGCATTAAATCTGATTTTGTGGACTTGCTGATTGGTGCTGCTGATGGCACATTGGCTGAAAAAAGCATTGAGATTGATGAGAGAACTGTTTCAGCCGTGATGCTTGTTGCCGGTGGTTATCCCGGGCCATACCAAAAGGGGAAAGTTATCACTGGATTGGAAAATGTTGAAAACAGTTTTGCTTTTCATGCCGGAACAAATTACCGAAACGGAGAAATCTGCACCAACGGAGGACGGGTTATTGCAGTCAGTTCTTATGGCAATTCTATGCAGGAAGCGCTTTCACTTTCGTATAAAAATGCACAGCTGATTAATTTCGAAGGTAAATATTTCCGGAAAGATCTGGGTTTTGATTTATAGCCATCATGTTACTTAAAACATTAAAATCGAATCAGCCCTTCCATTATTTTTTGATACCGCTTATTGCCGTGGCATTGTGGATCAGGTCATTTGTTCATGCAGAGGCGTTCCCATTTTATGCCGGCGAAGACATGATGATTCTATACAAGCCGATAAATTATTTATTGGGCGATAACCTTTTGTTGAGCAACATTATCGCGCTGATATTTACCATTCTGCTTGCATTTCTGGTTCTGAAATTAAATGTTCAGTATGCATTCATAAAAGTAAAAACATCACTTCCGCCTGCACTGTTTATATTAATTGCCAGTGGAATGCCCGATTTGCATGGAATGCATCCGGTTTATCCGGCAACTTTGTTCCTGATTTTGGCCATCGACCGGATTTTTAATTCTATTGATAAAGAAATTATACACTCGAATGCATTCGATTCAGGTATCTTTTTGGCCATTGGTTCATTGTTTTACCTGAACCTGGTTTTCTTTTTTCCACTACTTTGGTTTGGGTTCATCATTATTAAACCCAAAGTGAATTGGAGGGAGTATTTTTTAACTGCCATCGGTTTTGCATTGCCATGGATGGGTACATTTATCTACTATTTTATTGCAGGGATCGAAACCGAATTGTGGGAAACGATACAAATTAACCTTACATTCCATCATACCTTTCTGAGGGATAATCTTCCAATTCAGGTATTCATAGGTTACCTGGTTTTACTGACACTTCTGGGTAGTTTTTTCTTTTTGTCGCAGTACGATGGTAAAAGAATCAGCTCTCGAAGGTTCTTTAAAGTGTTTTTCTGGATTTTCCTGATTTCAACTATTCTGATTGTTGTCAATCCTGCCGTCTCGCAGGAAATCATCATTATACTGGCTTTGCCGTTAACTTATCTGATCTCGAATTACCTGATTTTCATGAAGCGGCAAACTTTGGGCGAAGTTATTTTCTACATCCTTGCAGCCGGGGTAATTTATCTTCAGTTTACATAGGTTCAAAACCAGTTCTTCCATTTAAACAGAAAAATACCTATCAACGCTAAACTGACAGAAATAGCAATCACATAAGCAAAAGCGAAGGGTGAATTTTCAAGGCCGTTTGGAACATTCATTCCATATAAACTGGCGACCAAAGTCGGGATCATCAGGATAATGGTTACTGAAGTAAGCTGCTTCATGATCACGTTCAGGTTATTTGAAATAATCGAAGCGAACGCATCCATCATTCCACTCTGTATATCGCTGTAAACATTGGCCATTTCGAGTGCCTGTTTCGTTTCAATGACCACATCTTCCATCAGGTCTTCATCGTGTTCAATGCCTTGCATATTGCGGCCATTCCGCATCTTTGCCAAAACCATTTCGTTTGATTTCAGTGAAGTGATGAAGAAAACCAAACATTTCTCCATGTGCAGCAGGCGGTGCAATTCCTTGTTTTTGGTTGCGTTTTCCAAATCCTTTTCAATCAGGGCAGTCTGCACATTAATCTCTTTCAGGAACTGAAGAAACCATACTGCTGAAATCAGGAATATACGCAATACATAATCGAAATGGTTGGTAATGGTGATTTTGTTTTCGTTAACAGCCTTTATCAGCGATGGAATAATCTCTGTTTTTC
>JAUYEQ010000229.1 GCA_030691295.1 Bacteroidota bacterium | reverse complement strand
GGTTGACAGCAACGAAATTGACGTGAACGGAAACGGTGCAAATAATAATTTTATTCTGGAAGACCTTGGAAAAATTCTGGTGAGCATCGAGCAGAGTACAATGGGTACAGCAAGTGAGGATGATTTCGATAACCTTTTTGAAGATTTAGACCTCACCTCAACAAAACTCGGTAGAACCGAATCAGCAAAAAATGAACTCATAGCAAAGGTGCTGTTTCACCTCGATAAAATTGATTTCCAGTTGGAAAATGCACAGGCTGACGTTTTGGGTGATGCCTACGAATACCTGATAGGTCAGTTTGCCAGTGGAGCAGGTAAAAAGGCTGGTGAGTTTTATACTCCGCAACAGGTTAGTATGGTATTGGCAAAACTGGTTACTACTGGTAAAACAAAGCTTCGTTCAGTTTATGATCCTACATGTGGTTCTGGTTCGTTGTTGTTACGTGTTGCTAAAGAAGTAAAGGAAGTGGGTAATTTTTACGGTCAGGAAATGAATCGTACTACCTACAATTTGGCTCGAATGAACATGATTTTGCATGATGTGCATTACCGTAAATTCGACATTAAACAGGAAGATACCTTAGAACACCCTCAGCACCTCAACCATAAATTTGAAGCGATTGTAGCCAATCCACCATTTTCAGCACAGTGGAGTGCCAGTCCGTTGTTTATGTCTGATGATAGATTTAGTCAGTATGGAAGACTTGCACCATCAAGTAAAGCCGATTTTGCTTTTGTGCAACACATGATTCACCATTTGGCTGATAATGGAACCATGGCCATCGTATTGCCTCACGGCGTTTTGTTCAGGGGCGGCGCAGAACAACACATACGAAAATACCTCATTGAAGACCGCAATTATTTGGATGCCGTGATTGGTTTGCCTTCCAATATTTTTTACGGAACAAGTATTCCGACCTGTATTCTGGTGTTTAAAAAGTGTCGTGAAAATCCTGATGATGTGCTGTTTATTGATGCCAGCCAGCACTTCGAAAAGGTCAAAACTCAAAATGTTCTGCTACCTGAGCATATTGACAAGATCATTGCTACCTATCGCAACCGTACAGAACAACCCAAGTACAGTAGGATTGCTACGTTAAAAACTGTCGCTGATAATGATTACAACCTCAACATTCCTCGTTATGTTGATACATTTGAAGCTGCTGATAGCATTGATATAAATATACTGGCTGGTCAACTGGTTGAATTGGACAAACAAATGGATAAAACCAACAAAACTATTGCCCAATTCTGCACACAACTCAATATTTCAACACCTTTTTAATTCATGGAAAAGCAAAAGAACATACCAATATTGCGTTTTCCTGAATTTACAGGTGTATGGGAAAAGAATAATTTAGGCAATTTATCTGATAATGTTTTGTATGGAATGAATTCATCAGCAATATCATTCGATGGGCTAAACAAATACATTCGAATTACTGACATTGATGATAATACAAGAAAATTTAAACCTAATCCGCTAACTTCTCCTGATGGAATAATAGAAGATAAATATAAATTAAAGAAAGGTGACATAGTGTTTGCTCGAACTGGTGCAAGTGTTGGTAAAAGTTATCTATATGATGAAAATGATGGTAACTTATTGTTCGCAGGTTTCCTGATTAAGTTTTCTATCAAATCTGATAACGCCTATTTCATTTATACCCAAACATTAAGAGATTCATACGATAAATGGGTTAAGTTAATGTCAATGCGTTCAGGACAACCTGGGATAAATGCGGAAGAATTTAAAATATTCTCATTTTTTAAGCCAACTCTTCCTGAACAAACCAAAATCGCCACATTTCTAACTGCCGTTGATGAACGATTAAACCATCTGAAGCAGAAGAAAACCCTATTGGAGCAATACAAAAAAGGTGTGATGCAAAAAATCTTCGATCAGGAAATCAGGTTTAAAGATGATGCTGATAATGAATATCCTGAATGGGAAGAAAAAACACTCGGAAATATCACATTAAAAATACAGGCAGGAAAAGATAAAGGTGAATTTGCTGGTGAATTTGATTTATATGGTTCGATGGGAATTATTGGTAGATGTTCAAATTTCACATATGATGGAAACTATATTCTAATTGCTCGTGTTGGAGCAAATGCTGGAACAATAAATTTAGTTTCAGGAAAATTTTGTGTAACAGACAATACATTAGTCTTAGAGGTCAATCAAGAAATTGATGTGAATTTTTGTTTCTATTTATTGCTGAAGCAAAATTTAAATAAGCTTGTATTTGGTTCTGGTCAGCCTTTAATTACTGGTGGTCAACTCAAATCAGAATCTATTTGTCTGCCAACACTTCCAGAACAAACCAAAATCGCCAATTTTCTATCAGCCATTGACGAAAAGATTAACTGTTGCACTGACCAGATCAGTAAAACAGACCAATATAAAAAAGGACTTTTACAGCAAATGTTTGTATAACGATGCAATAATATCAGGTAACCATGAGAAGCGAGAAAATATTACTGAAACGTATTGCAGAATCACACAATTGTGCTACTTTTGTAGCAACAGTACACACCACGCTACCCATAAGAACAGCGTCCCAGGGTGTGTCTTTTGCTTTTAATACCTTGTGTAAAGAAAATAGAACCTCGTTTGATACCAATTTCAGTGTATCTTAACGAGGTTTTTTTTATGAAGTAAAAGCTATGTTTAAAAAGGAAGCGACAACCATCGAAGAACAGGTACAACGTCTTAAACAAAGAGGTTTGGAGATATTGGCCGATGACCATGCAGAACATCACCTAATGCACATCAGCTATTACAGGCTTGGGGAGTATTGGTATTCCATGCAATCCGACAAGATTAACCATATCTTCAAGCCCAATAGCCGTTTTTCTGATGTCATTGCGTTGTATCGCTTTGATAGTGAATTGCGCATTTTGCTATTTGATGTTATTGAAAAGATTGAAATTAGTTTACGAACTAAACTTATTTACCATCTCTCGCATGAATATGACCCCTGGTGGTTTCAAAATTTTGATCTTTTTAGTGATAGCAGGGCTTTGGTAAATACCTTAACCAGTCTGGAAGAGGAAATTTCGAGAACCAAAGAAGTTGCAATAAAAAATCATTTCAAAAAGCATAAAGACGATTTGCGATTTCCACCAGCCTGGAAATCTCTTGAACAAACAAGCTTTGGCGGATTGTCGAAACTTTATGGCAATTTGAAAAATACAGTAAAATCTAAAAATACAATTGCCGAAGATTATGGCGCTGTAAATCACACTTATCTTCCCAGCTGGTTACAAAGCATTGCTCAAATCAGAAACTATTGTGCACACCACTCAAGGCTTTGGAATAAAAACTTACCCGGGACTCCAAAATTACTGTCAAACCCTCCATGCAAATGGGTTGAGGATGTGCCTGGTCAAGCTGAGTTTCAGAAATTGTACATTCACCTGTGTATCATGAAATATCTTTTAAATATTATTATGCCAAAAAATGAATTCACTGAAAAACTCAAAACTATTTTTGATAAATATCCGAATGTAGATCCAAATGCTCTTGGCATGAAGCCAAATTGGACCAATGAACCATTGTGGAAAAAATAAAAAAAAATGCCTAAACAACCTGAACAAGTACTCGAAGATAATTTGGTCATTCAACTGCAAACGTTGGGTTATACATATATCGCTATCAATAATGAACGTGATTTGTTAGCGAACCTTAAAACACAACTGGAAAAACACAATGGTATCGTGTTTACTGCTAAAGAATTTGATCGGGTGTTGAATATCCTTAGCAAAGGTTCTGTATTTGAAAAATCCAAAACACTTCGTGAAGATAAACACCTTATTGCCCGTGATAATGGCGAACCTTTATATTTTAACTTCATCGAACAGGAAAACTGGTGTCAGAATCAATTTCAGGTAACCAATCAGGTAAGTGCAGAAGGAACATACAAAAATCGTTACGATGTGACCATTTTAATTAATGGGTTGCCATTGGTACAAATAGAATTAAAACGTAGGGGTATTGAGTTAAAAGAAGCATTTAACCAAATTAACCGCTATCAACGACATTCGTTTGGTGCATCCATCGGATTATTCCAGTACGTGCAGATTTTTGTTATCAGCAATGGTGTAAATACCAAATATTATGCAAACAACAAATACCAATCGTTTAAACAAACCTTTTATTGGAGTGCCACCGATAACAAAACCATTACCCAACTCGAACAATTTGCTTTCTGCTTTCTTGACACCTGCCATGTGTCAAAAATGATTTGCAAATACGTGGTACTTAGCGAAGCATATAAAATACTCATGGTTTTACGACCGTATCAGTACTATGCAGTTGAGGCGTTGATTGACCGGGTTAAAAATACCACCAAAAACGGTTATATCTGGCACACCACCGGTTCAGGAAAAACGTTGACATCATTTAAAGCCAGCCAAATCCTGATGAATTTACCACATGTTAAAAAAGTGGTGTTTGTGGTTGACCGTAAAGATTTGGATTTTCAAACCACCAAAGAATTCAACAGCTTCAGCAAAGGCAGCATTGACGGTACTGATAACACGAATGCACTGGTCAAACAATTTACCGACAGTACCAAACTAATCGTTACCACCATCCAGAAGCTAAACACCGCTATCAGTAAAAAACATTACTTGGAACGTATGGAGAAACTGAAGGACGAACGGATCGTGTTTATCTTCGATGAATGTCACCGTTCACAATTTGGAGAAACCCATGCCCGAATCAAATCTTTCTTCAGCAACATACAGTTATTTGGTTTTACTGGTACACCTATTTTTGTTGAAAATGCTGTTAAAAACGAATTGGGTAAACGTACCACCACCGAATTGTTTGGTGACTGTTTGCACAAGTACGTTATTACCGATGCCATTAAAGATGAAAATGTATTGAAATTTTCGGTTGAATACGTTGGCAGGTACAAACAGAAGGATAGTAAAACCAACGTTGATATTGAAGTTGAGGACATCGACACAAAGGAACTGATGGAATCGTCTCAACGTCTGGACAAGATAGCCAATTACATACTGGATAATCACAACCGTAAAACATACAACCGTGAATTTACAGGCATGTTTTGCGTTAATAGTGTTGAAACACTGATTAAGTATTACGAACTGTTTCAGGCGAAAAAAGAAGCGGGTCAGCACAACTTGCGCATCGCCACCATTTTCAGCTATGCCACCAACGAAGACGACAAGGAAGCCAATGGGTTCATCCCTGAAGAATTATCGGTTGTTGAGGATGCCAAGGTGTTATATGGGTTACAGGTGCATAGCCGTGAAAAACTGGATGAATTTATTGGTCATTATAACCAGATGTTTGAAACCAAATTTTCAACCCGGGACAGTGAATCGTTTTACAACTATTACAACGATATTTCAAAGAAAGTTAAGGAACGAAAGATTGATATCTTGCTTGTGGTAAACATGTTTTTGACTGGGTTTGATAGTCCGACCCTCAACACCATGTATGTTGACAAGAACCTGAAGTATCACGGACTGATACAGGCTTATTCCAGAACCAACCGTATTTTAAACGAACAGAAATCACAGGGTAATATAGTTGTATTCCGCAACCTAAAAAAAGCTACTGATGATGCCGTGGCATTGTTTTCAAACAAGGATGCCAAAGATATTATCATGCTCGAACCTTACGAAGAGTATATAAAGAAATTTACAAAGGCGTTTATTGGATTGCTGAACGTTGCACCAACAGTAAACAGCGTTAACAGTCTGGTAAGTGAAGAAGATGAGCTGGAATTTATAAAGGCATTCCGTGAACTGATGAGGCTGAAAAATGTGTTAACCACCTTCGCCGATTTTAGTTTTGATGATTTGGTGATGAATGAACAGTTGTTTGAAGATTACAAATCAAAATATCTGGATTTGTGGCAGAAGGTTAAAACCAACCACCAGAAGGAAAAGGTTTCGATATTGGAAGACGTAGATTTTGAACTGGAATTGATTCATCGTGACGAAATAAATGTAACATACATTCTTAAACTACTGGCAAACCTAAAAGGTAGTGATCAGGATAAGAAACGAAAGGAAATTATTGATTTGATTGCTGGGGAAGCACACCTGAGAAGTAAACGGGAATTGATTGAAAAATTTATACTCGAAAACTTACCACAGGTTGAAGATGCTGATGATATTCCGGAAGCATTTGAAAAATTCTGGAATGAAGAACAGATTGCAGCGTTTGAAAAGTTGTGTTCTGATGAAAACCTAACAGCCGAAAAAGTAGATAAAATAATCGACGGCTATCTTTTTGCCGAACGTGAACCGTTACGTGATGACGTACTTGATTTGATAGAAGGTGAGAAGCCTGGTGTACTGCAACGTAAAACAGTAGGTGACCGTATCCTAAATAAAATACTGGGTTTTGTTGATACGTTTATAAATGGCATGGTTTGATGGGTAAAATGATAAGACCTTTATAACTATATTTGGAAAATGTTTGCGATTTGCAAATATTTTCCAAGAAAAAATAATTTAAACCTATGCTGGAATACATCAAAATAGAAGGTTTTAAATCAATAAAGACCATGGAGCTTGAACTCAAGCCGATCAATGTTCTTATTGGGAGCAACGGTTCGGGCAAGAGCAATTTTATTGCATTTTTCCGGTTGGTTCATGCAATTTTTAACCGTCAGTTACAACGTTTTGTTATTGAAGAAAAATCAGACAACTTACTTTATTTTGGCCGAAAAACAACGGAAAGTCTTTATGGCAAGATGATTTTTACGGAGGGTAAGGAGAATAATAATGCCTATTTATTCAAATTAAACCAAACAAAAGAAGGAGGACTTTTTATACAGAATGAAGTTTCGGGGCTTCTTATACAACGTGAAGCGTCGGGATTCAATGTTTTAAAAGATGATGATTTTAAAAACTATTACGGAAAACTAAACATAGAAGAAAGCTATATCCCAGAATCAACAAGTTTCCGTGATCAATATTTGCGAAAATATCTTGCTAATATTCAAATCTACCATTTCAATGATACTTCAGCGACTTCGATGCTTAGAAAGGAATGTGATCTGGCAGACAACCTGTATTTGAAACCGGATGGCCGTAACCTGCCTGCATTTCTATATTATCTGAAGGTTGAATATCCCAAGACATTCAGGCGGCTGGAGAAGACGATACAACAGGTTGCTCCTTACATCGATCATTTATTATTGGAGCCAAGCCGTCTAAATAAAAAAGAAATAGAGTTGCGTTGGGTTGAAAAGAGCGACTTGCAATCCAGTTTTTCTGCCTATCAATTTTCCGACGGAACACTTCGGTTTATTGCCCTTTCCACTGTTTTAATGCAACCGGAACCTCCTGCTGTCATCATTATTGATGAGCCTGAACTGGGCATGCATCCTCAGTCAATTTCCAAGCTGGCAGCATTGATCAAATCCGCATCGGCAAAAACCCAGATCATTATCTCAACCCAATCGGTGAACCTTGTCGATTGTTTTGATCCTGAAAATATTGTTGCTGTTGACCGCAGCGAGGACGAGAAACAATCAATTTTCAAACGGCTGGACCCGGAATCTCTAAAAACCTGGCTCGAAGATTACTCCTTAGGTGACTTGTGGCAACGAAACATTATTAACTCGGCACAACCTTTTTCAAAATGAAACGACTGATTATTATTGGAGAAGGCCAAACAGAGCAAGCTTTTTGTCATGATGTTCTGAAACCTTTTTTTAGTACGAAAGACATCTTTATTCAAAATCCGACCATCAAAAAATCCAAAGGAGGCATCATTGATTGGAAAGATCTAAAAAAGGAAATCAGTATTTATTTGCAGAGTGACACTTCTGCCTGTGTCACCTTGTTAATAGATTATTACGGCATTCATCAAAAACACGGTTTCCCCGGTTGGGATGAATCGTTAAGAATCGGGAACAAAAATGACCGGATGGATTTCCTGGAACAAGCCATGCACAACGAAATTGATGAAAGATTCGGAAACCGGTTCATCCCTTACATTCAATTGCATGAATTTGAAGGTTTACTTTTCAGCGATCGCCGTGTATTTGATGATAATTTTGAAGAACATGAGTTTTCTGATTATAAATACCTGGAAGAAACGTTTGCCCAATTTGATAATCCTGAAATGGTCAATGATGGCAATAAAACAGCCCCATCAAAACGCCTTGACCGAATTATTACCGGTTACCAGAAACCCATTCATGGCTCCTTGCTGGCCAATGAAATTGGTTTGACAAGAATTAGAGAAAAATGCACCCGCTTTAATCGTTGGATAGAAAAACTTCAGTCAATACAGCAACCGTTTAAATAAACTTTGTGAGCTTTCCCAAAGTTTTTTTCAGATTAAATAAACTTTGGGAAGGCTCATATGAACTTCATTTCCCTATTTCTGTTAATACGGCTGTACTCAATTTTGTAAGATGACCGAATTAAAAACAGAGCGGGAGCGATTGCCGCGTTGGATGAAATCACCTCTTCCGAAAGGTGAAAATTACATGAAAGTTAAGCGTTTAATTGCCGACCACCATTTAAATACAATATGTACCAGCGGAAACTGTCCCAACAAAGGGGAATGCTGGAATGCCGGAACTGCCAGTTTTATGATTCTGGGCGATAAATGTACCCGCAACTGCCGTTTTTGCTACGTGCAAAACGATGTTCCCGATCCGGTTGATTGGTTTGAACCGCTGCGACTGGCCAAAACAATACAAACGCTTGCATTGAAACACTGTGTAATTACCTCGGTAACCCGCGACGATCTGGCCGATGGCGGCGCCGAATTCTGGGCTGCAACCATCCGGAAAATAAAGGAACTGAACCCTGAAACGACCATCGAAACGCTGATCCCGGATTTTAACGCCAACCCGGAACTCATACAGAAAGTGATTGACGCCGCTCCCGATGTAATTTCGCACAACATGGAAACCGTCCGGAGACTGACACCAAAAGTTCGCAGCACGGCGCGTTACGACCGCAGTCTGAAAACCATTTCAATTATTTCCGAAGCTGGAATCGTATCAAAATCAGGAATCATGGTCGGTCTTGGCGAAACTGAAGAAGAAATGTTGCAGGCGATGGACGATCTTCGTGCAGCAGGCTGCAAGGTTTTGACCATCGGCCAGTATCTTCAGCCAGACACTAATTTGTTACCCGTTCTGGAATACATTACTCCTGAGCTCTTTGAAAAATACAGAACCGAAGGCCTGAAAAGGGGATTTTCGTATGTCGAAAGCAGCCCGTTGGTGCGCTCGTCGTATCATGCGGAAAGGCATGTGAACGGGTGAAGAAGTCGCAGTGGTCAGTAATCAGTCGCAGTTA
>JAUYEQ010000228.1 GCA_030691295.1 Bacteroidota bacterium | reverse complement strand
ATAGATTTGATTCCATCTTACCAGTTTAATCATTTCAGCCTTACTTTATTGGATTACTACAATCCTGTTCCGGGAGAAATCAATCAATACCTGAATTTTCAGGAGGGGAAGAACAGACATTCAGTAGAACTAAACATTGACAACTATTCGATTGATAAGCAACGGTTTAAATGGATGGCTGGAACCTTTTTTCTGGGCGATAAAAATGACGAAACCGGAAAGCCGTTCTATTCTACCTATCTCGAATTCAAATATCCGTTTACTGTTTTTGGAATTGAAACCGAACCTTTTGCCGGACTGACTCCCTTCAAAGGATATTATGCCGATGAGTTTGCCGTCATCAATACCGGAATTTCGTTCAGCAAAGAAATTGACCTGAAATTGCCTTTCACCTTTCCACTCAGTCTTTCATTCATTTCAAATCCATATTCAAAGCAGAGTTTTGTTATTTTTGCCGGAGGAATAGCATTCTAAAGCAAAAAAATGGCAAAAGTAAATTGGAAACCCGGAACCATGATTTATCCGCTTCCGGCGGTATTGGTTACCTGTGGCGAAACACCCGAAGAATACAACCTGATTACCATTGCCTGGACGGGCACCATCAGCAGCGATCCGCCGATGTGCTATATTTCGGTTCGGCCAGGTCGACATTCCTACGAAATAATTAAACGGACCGGCGAATATGTGATCAATCTGACCACCGAAGAACTGGCCCGTGCAACTGATTGGTGTGGTTGCCGCTCGGGCAGAAAATACAACAAATGGCAAGAAATGGGTCTGACTCCGGCACCTGCAACCATTGTGAAAGCGCCGATTTTGGCCGAAGCGCCTGTCAGTATCGAGTGCAAGGTGAAGCAAATCATCGAGCTGGGCGTTCATCACATGTTTATTTCTGAAGTGGTAAACGTGATTGCCGACGATCGTTACATCGACCCGGAGACCGGTGCGTTCAGCCTGAAAAAATCGAATCCGCTGATCTATTCCCATGGACATTATTTCAAAATGGGCGACCCGATTGGCAAATTTGGCTGGTCGGTTGAGAAGAAAGCCCCTCCCAAACCCTCCCCACAGGGGGAGGGCTTAAAAAAGATAGCCTCAACATCAAGGCATCAAAAAAGGAAAGGTGTCTGAAAAAAAAAATTAACCTTATTTAATTCACTGAAAACAACCAAATGTTAAACGAAAAAACTCCGCATACCAATTCTTTCTCCCCTCCTGTGGAGAGCTTGCCCCGAAACTTCGGGGGGCAGGAGGAGGCTAACCCTTTGTTAAAACCATTTCAGGGAATTCACCAAACAGCGCCGTTCGGCTCGGTTAAAATAGAACACTACCTTCCGGCATTTGATTCAGCCATCGAAGAAGCGAAGCAGGAAGTTCAGAAAATTATTGACCTTCCGGAGAAACCGGATTTTGCCAATACCATCGTGGCACTCGATCTGGCCGGAGAAAGGCTGGAACGCATCAAAGGCATTTTCTTTAACCTGAATTCGGCTGAAACCTGCGACGAAATGCAGAATATTGCCCAGGAAGTCGCCCCAAAGCTTTCAGATTTCGGGAACGATATTACACTGAATGAGCAACTTTTCGCCCGGATAATGGCGGTTTACGATCAACGCGAAAGTCTGCTTTTAAATGCCGAAGAAACGACCTTGCTCGAAAAGACCTATCGCAGGTTTGTGCGCAGCGGCGCCAACCTGAATGAAACAGACAAAGAAAAATACCGCGGCATCACCAAAGAATTGTCGCAATTGGGACTCACCTTTCAGCAAAATGTGCTGGCCGAAACCAATGCGTATGAATTGCTAATTACTGATGAAAAAGATCTGGGCGGACTTCCGGAATCGATCGTAGAAATGGCTGCCCAAACGGCTAAATCCAAGGACAAAGAAGGTTGGCTGTTTAATCTACAATACCCGAGTTACGTTCCTTTCCTGAAATATGCCGACAACCGCGAATTACGCGAGAAAGTTTTTCGTGCTTCGAGTTCAAGGGGAAATCACGGAAATGAATTTGACAACAATGCAGCCATCAAACGCCTCGTTGAACTGAGGCTTGAAAAGGCCAAGCTACTTGGTTTTAAAACACATGCCGAATACAAACTTCAGGAACGAATGGCAGAAACGCCTGAAAAAGTCATCCGCTTTTTGGAAGAACTTCATCTGGAATCAAAACCTTTTGCATTAAAAGAATTTGCCGAAGTTCAGGAATACGCCGGGAAAACCGGTTTTGATGGAACCATCCAGCGATGGGATTGGGCATATTATTCGGAGAAACTAAAGTTGGAAAAATATGATTTTACCGACGAAGAGGTGAAACCCTATTTTCAGCTTGAAAAAGTGATTGACGGAGTTTTTTCGCTGGCAAAACGTCTTTACGGACTTCATTTAAAGGAGAATAAAGACATAGAAGTTTACCATCCGGAAGTAACTGCTTACGAAGTGCTCGACGAAAATGAGCGGTTTGTGGCGGTGTTGTATCTCGATTTTTTCCCACGCGAAGGGAAACGTTCGGGTGCCTGGATGACTGATTATCGCTCGCAATCAAATGTCAACGGAAATCAAATCAGGCCGCATGTTTCGCTGGTAACCAATTTCTCGAAACCAACCAAAAATGCGCCTTCGTTGCTTACTTTCGACGAAGTGACCACCTTTTTGCATGAGTTTGGACACGGATTGCACGGCATGTTATCGCAATGCCAGTTCCCCGGAACTTCAGGAACCAATGTGTATTGGGACTTTGTTGAGCTGCCCTCGCAGATACACGAAAACTGGGTCTACGAAAAAGAGTGGCTCGATCAGTTTGCCGTTCATTTCGAAACCGGTGAAACGATGCCGGAAGAACTCATTCAGAAAATACAGAAAGCACAAAACTTTCAGGCAGCCTACATGATGGAACGGCAATTGGGTTTCGCGATACTCGATATGGCTTATCACAACAGTGCAGAGCCTTTAAACGGCGATTTAAAAGCATTCGAGATGCAGGCAATTGCCTCAACCGATCTGTTTAAACCTGTTGAAGGAAGCCTGCAAAGCACCTCGTTTTCTCACATTTTCTCCGGCGGATACGATGCCGGTTATTACAGTTACAAATGGGCCGAAGTCTTGGATGCAGACGCTTTTTCTGTTTTCAAAGAAAAAGGCATCTTCGATCGCGAAACAGCAGACTCGTTCAGGATAAACATTTTAGAGAAAGGTGGAAGCGAACATCCGATGATTTTATACAAGGCTTTTCGAGGACAGGAACCAACTGTAGCGGCATTGCTGAAACGAAACGGATTGGCGTGAAAAGTTGATTCCGAGTCAATAACGCCGCTGCCTGAGCGCGAAGCTGATCGAAGGCCGTCGCCTGAGCGCGAAACTTGTCGAAGGCAGATTTAACTCAAATAAACGCGATGACAAGTGCAATGATCAGGAACCCAAGCGTAAATCCGGCGTAAACCTGTGAATTGGTGTGTTTTAAAAGGATCAGGCGCGAGGTGGCAACCAATCCGGCAACGAGGATAAGTACAGATAAAATCAGCACTGGATTTTCCTGAAGCCTGAACGACAAGGCACTGACTCCGCCAATCAAACCGCCAATTGCTGCGGAATGAGCGCTTATTTTCCATTTCAGGGAAACGACTATCAGTGAAATCTGAACCAAAATGGCGGCAATCAGGAATAGGTTGTAAATTGGATAAACCTGCACCCGTGCAAGAACCAGGTATCCGAGGTAATAAAACACTGAACTAAGCAATAGCGGCAAAATCCGGTCGGTACTTTTTTCCATGTTCAGATCGAATTTTGGACTCATCGAAAGAATGAGTATGCTCAGCGCCGGCAGGATACAAGTTGAAAGAAACACGGTTAACAGCATAAATTTCTTCACGCTCCAGGGCAAAAGTGCAAAGTAAAAATTGGAATTTAAAAGCAGTACGAATCCCAGTGTTGGTATCAGCAACGGGTGAAAGATGATGGAAGTTACACGGGCTGAAGTGGTTAATATCTTATTTGACATTTTTTCCTGATTAACGATCAACGATTAACGATTTTTGATTGAGAGATTTGTTTCACTTGGTCATTTGATGAATTCATAATTCGATTTTCGATTGGAGGATTTGGCTGATTTCCTTCGTTAATCGTTAATCTTCCTTCGTTAATCGTTAATCTAAAGTTCTTTTCTCATTCGGGCAACCGGAATTCCCAGCTGTTCACGGTATTTGGCAACCGTCCGCCTTGCAACAACGTACGATTTTTCTTTCAGTATAAGCGCCAGTTTTTCATCTGTTACCGGATGGCGTTTATCCTCATTGTCAATACATTCTTCCAGAATTTTCTTGATTTCGCGGGTCGAAACTTCTTCGCCGGTATCCTTTTGCATTCCTTCAGAAAAGAAATATTTAAGTGGGTAAATTCCAAAATGTGTTTGAATGTATTTGCTGTTCGAAACGCGCGAAATGGTTGAAATGTCCAGCCCGGTTATATCTGCAATGTCTTTCAGGATCATTGGACGTAACTTGGTTTCGTCTCCATCCTGAAAAAATTCTTTCTGGAATTTAACGATCTCGGTCATGGTAACCTCCAAAGTTTGATGTCGTTGTTTGATCGCATCAATAAACCACTTGGCCGAGTCGAGCTTTTGTTTCATGAACAGCATGGCATCTTTCTGTTCTTTCGAAGCTGCGTTCTTGTTCACCGAATAGGTTTTCATCAGATCGAGATAGGTGCCGTTCAGGTGCAAATCAGGAACATTTTTCTGATTCAGGCTCAGATGGAGCTCGCCTTCGAGGTTATCGAGCAAAAAATCAGGAACAATAACCTGGTTCGATTTGCTCATCGGATTGCTGTATGAACTTCCGGGTTTCGGATTCAGTTTCAGGATTTCATCAATGGCTTCCTTGAGATCTGCTTCCGAAATTTCAAATTTCCGGATAATCTTGTCGTAATGTTTTTTGGTAAATTCTTCAAATGTTTCCTGAAGTATCTTTGCTGCCATACTGGTGGAATCTTTGCCTTTTTTCCGGAGTATCTGCAACAGCAAACATTCCTGAAGGTCGCGAGCCCCAATACCCGGCGGGTCAAAATCCTGAATGAGTTTGAGGTAGCGTTCCAGATCTTCAAGTTTCACTTCCATGTTAAGGTGAAAAGCGAGGTCATCGGAAATCGAAAGTAAATCGCGGCGTAAATAACCATCCTCATCAATATTTCCGATAATGTATTCTGCGATCAATTGTTCCTCTTCATTCAGGTTGGCAAGTCCGAGCTGTTCTATGAGCGAATCGTGGAAGCTGATGCCCGAAGAATAGGGCATATCAATCAGTTTGTCGTCTTTGGAGTAATTATTGGCCGATAACCGGTAGCTGGGAACATCTTCATCATTCAGGTAATCTTCGAGCGAAAATTCATCGTCAGAAGAAGAATCATCCGATTCATCGAATTTTTCGTCCTCTTCGCTTTCTTCCGTCATCTCCAGAATCGGATTTTCCTCCAATTCGCTTTTTATCCGCTGTTCGAGTTGAATCGCAGGAATTTCAAGCAACTTGATAACCTGTATCTGTTGCGGGGAAAGTTTTTGTAATAACCTTTGTTGTAAACTGAGTCTTTGGTCTGCCATTCTAATTCAACTTTCCCCAAAAATAAGATTTTTAATTGAACCTTGTAACTTCTGATCCCAAAAAGAGGAAAAGGCCGGTGAAGGCGGTGTACTCCGAAAAGTTCAGAAACGAGGATTTAGTCATCCGACGAATCCGAAATTACAGATAACAAAACTACGTTTTACTGAACAGTTTGGACTTTTTTCGTTTGAAGAAAGGCAAATATTCCAGTGGATCTTTGTATTTCACTTTCCCTCTGAAAAGGTAGAAGCACGTACCGAATGATATTCCTGAAAATTCGGAACTTTTCAACAGAAATGAAAGTACGTTATCTGTCCCTAAATAGGTCTGGCCGCCATCCCGTTTGTAAAGAATAGCAATCGGAATGTTGCTGAATGAATTTCCAATAATTGAATAGCCTGTGATTATTGAAAGTTTTGGGGTTGCTTCGTAATGCGCTGTCAGCGAAAAGCTGTTATAATTCAAACCTTTGGTTTTTGAAAACCGGTTAACTGCCCCGATATTTAGTTTTGGGTTGACCTGGTATTTTAATCCGGCATAAAAAATGGTTGGCAGCGATTGCGAAAACGCGGTTTCATCAATTTGCAAACTGAAATTCATCGTATCGGCGAGTGGTCTGTCAAAGTTTTTTGAGAGGACAGGAACCCCAT
>JAUYEQ010000214.1 GCA_030691295.1 Bacteroidota bacterium | reverse complement strand
TGCTCAATAAAATCGCTGATGGATCGGGACGGCAAAGGATATCCGCCTTAATATTCAGCTGTATAGTTAAAGAAACGGTTATTCAATTTAAAGAAACTACTTCTTTGCCCTTTTGAACCGCAGCTTATTTTCTGCTGTCATCTTTTCACAGGCATATTGAATGATCAGCCGCGGTGCAGTATCCTTCCATTTTTCGAGGAATGATTCTGTTTCGGCTGGACTGATCTTCCAGGCTTCGCGCAGGAACCAGCCCATACCCTGATGAACTTCCCGCTCCGGATCAGCCATCAACTTTTCAACAAAAAGAATCGAAGGCATTACCTGTCGGGTTTTCTTTATGTGTTTGATCAGCGTTACCGGCACACATCGCCGCTGAAATTTATAAGGAGAATTGAGCCACGGAATGAAATCATTTATTTCGAGAATCTTCTTATACAGAAACTTCGGCAAGGTGAACATTGCCAGCGTATCTGCATGAGCCCAGTTTGTGATGCTGAAATTAAACCAATGACCAATCGTTTGAAAAGTTTGCTGAGTAAATTGTTTCCAGAGTCCATCGATCAACAGCAAACCCATCGAGATTTCTTCGTACATGCCACCTTTCATCAATTCAGGGGCAGCTTCCAGAACAGTTTGCAGATTGAAACCTCCCCGGCTAAGTATTTCTTTTACTTTGGCATGTACCTGCGGAGCTGTTAGCCCGTACCCCACAAATTCGTCCTTGAAAAAGCGCTGCGATTTCTGTAGCATTTCCGCATTGGCGTTTATTATGCAATACGATCTGATTTCCAAAAGAAGTTCAGCAGAAGACATTTTTCGTTTTAAACAAGTTTTATTTCAGTAAATTCTTTAGCGATTTTATGCAAGGCGGTTTCAATTTTCAATACCTGATTTTCAGAAATATATTGATGCCCCGTTTTATATTGCCTCATTAAAGACGGATTGATTCCCGCAGATTTTGCAAACTGACTTACATTAATAAAGTTGTAGTAATTGAATAGCGAGGCTATATCGAATTTGAATTCGAATTCAATGTCAATCAGTTCTTCAGGCAAATGCTTCTCTGACTCCTTATAGTAAAGAATAAGTTCATTTACTGAATTTAAAAAATCAATTTTTGCTTCACCAACGGTATTTCCTTCGCCAATAACAGTACTTTTCAAATCGGGCGTAAAGATTCCAAAAGTGCCATCTTTCCCTTTTTCAATTAAAGCAGTCGTTTTCATTTTGTTTGCCAATTAAAATCCAATTTGCTTTTTGAGTTTATAAAATAGTCCGGTTTTAACTTCATGCGCATCATGTCTCGGAATTTGTATCTCAAAATCTTTTTCAGGATGAGCATAAATATCATGTTCTTTTCCATTTCGAACAAGATACCAACCTGCCTTTAAAGCCTTTCTTTTTAAGTTCAGACCATTTCACGTTTCAATAATTTAGACAAATATATAACAAATATGCAATACAGTAAATTTCTATAATTCAAGTTTTTTAACCTGATCTTTATTTCTGATCCGCCTTTTTCTTTTTCAGCAGTTTTTCGATGAACTCAACCATATGTTTGGTGCGGGTTTCCTCGCGTTTGGCTGAAGTAATCCAATTGATGTACTCTTTACGGTGAGTATAAGAAAGTATTTCGAAAAAGGCCTGCGCTTCCGGATATTCAATCAGTAAATTTCGAACGTCCTCGGGAATTATTACTTCCCTTTTTTCAAGGTCGTGTTCCAGCTCAACCAAAACCGAATCTCCAAACGATTTTCCCAATTTGCGCCGGACTTCCTGTGTCATGATTAAAATATGGCAGCCAGTTCCCATGTTGCTCATGACTCCACGGTATTCTGCTTTCCCATCGAACAATGCTTTTATTTTCACCATTCCGCGCGTGCCAAATACTTCTTCCGCACTGAACGGAAATTCTACATATCCGGCATTCATCCCTTGGTGCTGGATAATTGGAGACGTAAAACTGATTTTTAAAGACGATGCTGCCATAGAAAATTGATTAAAGACAAGTATTCAAATTTAGAATTTTTTAAACTTAAAATGCCAGGATTTGAATAATGTTCATTTCCTATTGCCATTTAATAATGCGCTCTTTTAATCATTTATAAAAACAATCACCACCTTTGAATTGTCTTACATTTTACTTTTAATATCTGAAAAACAAGTAATGAACAAAAGAAATTACATGAATCCATACCTTGCCGGAGTGCTGCTTGGATTGGTTCTTCTGGCGGCAATGTATCTCTCCGGGCGTGGTCTTGGTGCAAGCGGCGGTATAAAATACACAGTGGTGGCGCTGGTTGGGGCAGTCGATAAACAACATGCAATGGAATCGGAATATTACAGCAAGTATTTCGAAAATGGTGAAAGCCCGTTGAAAAACTGGTTAGCGATCGAAGTCTTTGGGATGGTTTTGGGTGGTTTTATTTCAGGTGCCCTCTCCCATCGTTTGAAATTCAAAATTGAAAAATCACCCAAAATATCGAATAGTAAGCGGTTACTTTTTGCATTCCTTGGAGGCGTATTTTTTGTTTACGGGGCACAATTGGCGCGAGGTTGCACCAGCGGCGCAGCGCTTTCGGGCATGGCGGTTCTTTCGGTAGCCGGTTTCGTAACCATGATCGCCATTTTCGGTTCAGCCTATATTTTCGCTTGGTTTTTCAAAAGTTTATGGATCTAATAAATCAATCTATGGGACCTCTTACAATATTATCGGAATTACCGGAATGGATCAACCTGCTGATCGCTTTTTGTATCGGGATTGGTTTTGGTTTTGCCCTGGAGCAGGCAGGATTTTCGTCGAGCCGAAAGCTGGCCGGAATGTTTTACGGTTACGATACCACTGTGCTCAAAGTATTTTTCACAGCGGCCATCGTTGCCCTGGCTGGCTCTCAATTACTCAGTTACTTTGGCCTGCTCAACCTGAAACTGGTATTTGTGAACCCTTATTATATGAATGCGACCATCATCGGCGGAGTCATTATGGGCGCAGGTTTTATTATGGGCGGATATTGCCCCGGAACCGGTATCAGCGCACTCTCCATCGGAAAAATCGACGCGCTTATTTTTCTGGTTGGCGGAATGGTTGGCGCTTTTCTTTTTGCTGAAACCTATCCGCTCATCCAAACAATGGCCATGGAAAACTACAAAGGCCCCATGCAAATTGACGAATGGATGGGTGTTTCGCCGGAAATTTTTACGCTGATTTTGATCATTGCAGCTGTAGCTTTATTCTGGCTGGCAGAACTCGCTGAGAAAAAATTCAGCCGCACTGAAATTACAACTGATTTATAAACTGATAACGATGGATGCACGAATAAAATATTCAGTATTGCTCGTTGGGATTGGAATAATCCTGGCCTTTTTGCCTTTCAATGCTGCAAAATCATTTCGACTGAAACCGACAGAATTGCTGTCAAAATCAACGTCCGAAGACATTTATTTTTCGGTAGATCAAGTGGCTCGCTTTATGAACAATGAAGACAGTACCGTTCAAATCATTGATGTTCGCAGCGCCGACCAATTTAGAGAATTCAACATTCCAGGCTCAATAAATATTCCTTTTTCTGATCTTTTAAATCCACTTTGGCAACCAACCTTAAATCAGAAAGACGTAAAAACCATTTTCTACGGAAATGCAGACCAAACAGCCAGCTACGCATGGACAATAACCACAGGGTTGGGCTATCCGAATAATTTTATCATGAAAGGTGGCCTCAACGAATGGTTCAAAACAGTAATGAACAGTCAGTTTTCAGGAGAAAAAATTACTCCCGCTGAAAATTCCCGTTTTGAAACCAGACTGAATGCCCGAAGAACTTTTAACCAAATAAACAGTTTGCCCGACAGCTTAAAAACCCGGTTTTTCTCCGCAAAACGGTTAAAGCAAACAATGCTCGACGGGGGCTGTGAATAATAAATGAAAATCAAAAACGTAATGAACTTATTCAAAAATTTAAAGATTGTCATCCTTGTAATAGTCGTACTTCTGATTTTGGTAATTGTCAGAAATTCAAACCAAAACATTTTTAAACAGGAAGTGAAAACCGCGCTTGATGCTGCTCAAAACAACAGCAACCTACTTTCTCCGGATCAACTCCTTCAGCTAAAAAGCAAGTGGTTGGTGGTTAATATTGGAGGTGATGACCTTCCGGATTCACTTCGAATTGAAAATTCCATCAGACTTCCATTTGAAAAACTGC
>JAUYEQ010000504.1 GCA_030691295.1 Bacteroidota bacterium | reverse complement strand
CACTTCTAAAATACTCATTATCAATTTAATAAGCAAGCTATCTTTTATCTTTTTCAAAGCAAATCGCTCAATTTAGGTTCATGAATGTGCCGTCCAAGATATTCTCGCAGTACCGGGGCAATTTCGCCATCGACCAAATCTCCGGCAAGTAATACCAAATCGGTTTTTTGCTCACTGATAATACCTCGATGAAGAAGTTGCCCGTTTACACCTCGAACAGCTCGGCGTTAAACTGACGATTTTAACACCCGATCAGGCTGATTATTTGGGAATTTCTGCTGAAGAACCTTACAAACCGGATCATTACAGGTATTAGGACAAGTTTAAAGTTTAATGTCAAAAGTTTAAAGTTTGGCACTGATATAATTAAAAAAGGAGCTCTTTACGGGCTCCTTTTTATATCTGGATTAATTCCTGACGATGATGCGACCTCCCGTGTAAGAAGTGCGGTATTGTTTCAAAGGTTCGATTGCAGGCCCCTTCACCACACTGCCATTTCCTCCGAACAGCATGTATTGGGATCCACAGCAGGGGCATTCGGCTATGCCGCTCCCATCCGTTGTGACCCTACAGGTTGATGATACCTCGTGTGTGCAGGCAGCATCAAATGACAGAAACGGAGCCGCTTCGTCGCCCCAATTGTTGACAACGATGATTCCTCCAAAACCAGCGTTGCCAAAATAAACAGAACCACCCGGAGTATTGAATTCTATGTAATTGGTTGGGCTAAAATTCATATTGACGGTTGCATAAGGAATAACTGACGTGTAGTCGTCTTTACATCCACTTATTCCCGTCAGGAAAAACAAGCCAATTAAAACAGTTTTTATAACATTACCGGAAAACTGATCCATTTTTTATATCTTTAATGCTTTAATTAGAACAAAGAAAAGGACAAATTATTTTATTCTGTCTAAAAAACATTCAAAATGGAAGATTATATATTTCTGATTGTTGCTGTTGCGTTGTCAATTTATGCAGCCATCAATAAAAACAAAAAAAATAAAGAAGAACCCATTCTTTTAGAAGAGGGAGATGAAGAATTGGAAGAGAACAATGCACGGAATTTTTTCATGGATCAATTGTTAGGCGAAGATTTCCTGGAAAAACCGATTGTAAAGAAACCTAAACCGGTAAAAATAGCACAAATTTCTGCCAGACCGGAATTTAAAAGTGGACTCGACATGAATAAGAAAGGGCTGTTCAAATCAAGGATTGTAAGCACCTTGCCCGAACGTGTCAAGCGCCCATCTGTTTCAAGCATGAACATACAGCCTGAAGAAGAGGAAGAAAATTTGATGGAAGAAAGAGGCAGCTACCTCGAAGATTTTTCGTTACGAAAGGCAGTTATTTACTCCCAGATTCTGGAACGAAAATATTAGCCCACACCTAATCACAAGGATTTATTGACAGATTGAACACCTTTTTTTATCTGCAAATAAAAAGAACAAGGACTGAAACTTTTTATTATTCAGACAATTAAATGTTTTATAAAACATACTGGTTAGTTAAGGTGAAAATTTTTTATATGTTTGTATCCCGAAAGAGTTCCGCAATAGCCGGAATTCTTTTTTGTTTTAATAGTGTTTAAAGAAAGAATAAAAACCATGAAGAAGGTTACTTATATTACAGAAGAAGGCCTTAAGAAATTGAAAGATGAACTCGATCGTCTTATCACAATTGAGCGCCCTAAAATTTCGAAAGCAATTGGTGAAGCAATTGAAAAAGGTGATATCTCGGAAAATGCCGAATACGATGCTGCAAAAGATGCTCAGGGCATGTTGGAAGCAAAGATGTCGGTACTGAGTGAGCAAATTGCAACCGCCCGAATAATCGATGAATCGAAAATTAATACAACCAGTGTCCAGATATTGAACAAGGTTACGATTCTGAACAAAGCGAACAATACCACCATGCAATATACAATCGTTTCAGAACCCGAAGCAGATCTGAAAGTTGGAAAGATTTCGATCCAAACGCCGATTGCCAAAGGTTTGCTGGGTAAAAAGCTTGGTGATGTAGTTGAAATTCAGGTGCCTTCGGGCAAAATGCAATTTGAAATAATTGATATCGCAATCTGACAATTGACAAAATGGCCAGCATTTTTACCAAAATTGTAAACGGAGAAATACCTTCATGGAAAGTAGCAGAAGATGAAAACTTCTTCGCTTTTCTTGATATTTTCCCCGTTGCCAAAGGTCACATCCTGGTTATTCCCAAAAAGGAAGTCGATTACCTGTTCGATCTGGACGATGAAACCTACATTGGATTACAATTGTTTGCAAAAAAAGTAGCGCTTGGAATTCAGAAAGCCATTCCCTGTAAAAAAGTCGGGGTAATGGTTTTAGGATTGGAAGTGCCTCATGCACACATTCATTTGGTACCGATGCAAACAGAGGCTGATTTGCTTCACTTCTCGAAAAAATTGTCGTTCAGTAAAGAAGAAATGGCTGAAATTACTGCTGCCATTGCAAAAGAAATTGAATTAGGATAATGTTCCGATTTAAAAATTCAAGATACAGAGATCCCGGGAAACCGGGATTTTTTTGTTTGTTATTTCACCCTTCCCGGATTCTTCTTCACAAATTCGCCCCAGCTTTTTACGCCTGATTTTGTTACCGGATTTTTCATTTGCAGGTAGTGGCAAACGGCTACGGCCACGGCATCGGTAGCGTCCAGTTCCTTCGGAAGTTCGTTCAGCGTAAACATGTTTTTCAGGAAAAAAGCCACCTGTTCTTTGGCCGCGCGTCCCATTCCGGTGATCGATTGTTTCACTTTCAGCGGGGCATATTCTGCAACGGGAATGTTCCTACTCAGCGCCAGGCCCATCACCACGCCCTGTGCCCGTCCCAGTTTAAGCATCGCCTGAATGTCCTTTCCGTAAAATGGCGATTCAATTGCCAGTTCATCCGGTTGCAACTCGTCCAGAAGCAAAATAGTACGATCGAAGATGTTTTTCAATTTTTGATAGTGATCCGATCCGGTGGTTTTGATCACACCAACCTGCATTATGCGAGGTTTGTTGTTCAATACTTCGATCAGTCCGTAACCCATCACGTTGGTTCCGGGGTCGATGCCAAGTATTCTCAGTGGTTTATTCTCCATGAAAAAGTGTGCTAAAAGTTCAAAGTTAATGCTTCTGTTTTTGCTGAAACCATATTCCCAAAATAATAAATGTCAGGCCAATAAAAGTGGTGATGTAAATTATTTCTCCCAAAATAAAATGAATAAAAATCAATGACAGAAACGGCGACAAAAAAGTAAGGTTGCCTGTTTTTGCATTGTTTTCGCTGTAATGCATTGCTTTCATCCACAAAATATATGTAATTCCAAGCTCAAATAAACCGATATAAATTGCTGCCGGAAACGCCTTTACTTCAGGAAAATGGAAGTCGGTAAAAAGGAAAGCTGTGATCAACAAATAAACCAATCCAAATGCAAAATTCCAGAACAGTTTGAATAACTGATCGCGTTTGTCCTTCACGCTTAAAATCCAGAAAAGAGCCCAGATAACGCTGCTTCCAACAGCCAGCAATGCTCCGGAAATATTGGTATTTGCCATTCCTGAAAGACTTCCCTGCGACGAAATAAAAATCACACCCACAAAGCTGATGAGAATGGCAACAATGTTCCGCCCGGTAATTTTTTGCCCGAGCATTGGAGCTGAAAGCAATGCCAGCATAATGGGCCAAATCATGTTCAGTGGCTGTGCAACCTGTGCCGGAAGCATGCTGTATGCCTGAAATAGTATCAGATAATAACCGAATGGATTCAATGCTCCGAGCATGGCTGATTTCCCCAGTCCTGACCATGAAACGGTGAATAAGTCTTTCAATTTACCCTGAAAAAGGATGACCACGAAAAAGGTAAGCAATGAAAATACAGAAGCAGTCAAAATCAGGTAAAGCGGCGACAGTGTTTTCAGTCCGATTTTAAAGGCGGTGGCAACTGTTGACCACAGAACAACTGAAAGCAACGCATAAATATATGCTTTCGATAGTTGCTTCATGGGTTAAGTTCTTTCCCTTCAAAAAACAGTTCCTCTTTCGTTTTTACTGAATCCGGTTTATCATCAGTTTTCACTGAGTCCTGCATCTTTCGGAACTCTGCTCTGGCATCCACCACGTAAACACTTCCGGGATAGTCGGTCAGCATTTTTTTGTACAGTTCCATCGCGTCCTCTTTTCTGTTCAGTTTATTTTGGTAGATAGTCGCGAGCTGAAAAAGGGCATCGTCAGCCAGTGTTTCCCAACTGTTATCCTTTACAATGGATGCAAGCAGCACAGCAGCTTCTTCATATTTACCTTGTTTCTGAAAGACATCGGCTTTGCGGAAGTTCACATCGTCGGTAAGCGAATGAAATGCATACAATTTACTGATGGAATCGAGCGTAGCCAAAGCTTCCGCAGAATGGTTCCGGAATAAATGCAGATCGGCACGGGCAAACATCCGGAGCGGAGTTGCGGTAGAATCATCCTCCATATTCTCACTGATAAAAAGGGCCAATTCCATGGCATCGTTGGCAATCAGCTTCGAGGTACTGGCTTTCAAGGCATCGAGCTGCGCTTTGGCCCATGCAAAGTTTCCCATGTAATAACCCAGTTTGGCCTTTTTGAACTTCACATCGTCGGCGAGCAAATTGCTTTTGTTGCTTTCAATCACCTGCGAATAAGTGATCACCGCTTCCCAAAGGTCGCCCGAATAAACATAAATGTCAGACAATTCAGCCTTCATCATCGACATTTGTTGCTGATTGATTCCTTTCAAGGCCAATCCATCAGTTAAAACCTGAATGGCTTCAGCAGGTTTGTCGAGGTAAAAAGCCAGTAAATGCGCATATTGAGTCTGAAGACCGGAAGTTTCAGGAGAAATACCCAGAATGGCAAACGTTTGCGAAAACTGGTCTTTCAACGCATTGGCTTGTGTCAAATCCAGCGTTCCGGATTCCGTAAAACGGTTGTAATACATTTGCATCCTTTGCTGGCTGGCCAGATTGTAGTATTCCGCCCGTTTCCCTTTGCTGATCAGATAATCGTAAGCTTTTACCGCCTCGTCGTAATTTTTATTGGTGGCCGACACATTTGCCATCGCGAAAATATTGCCGTCTTCCATGCCCGTTCTCTTATCGAGCGATATAGCCTGGCGGGTGGCTGCCGTAAAGTTTTTATCCTGAATAAATAGCCAGATCAACAAACGCGTGTATAAAATCTGTCCGGGATCCTGCTGAGTCCGTTTCAGGATATACGTTTTTAGTTGATTGCTGATTTCCTGATCGTTGTCAACCGACAAAACCGATTGAAGATTGCTTTTTACAATTTCAAGGTTGGTTTCATTTTGCTTCGACCATTCCAGATATTCGTTCATCATCGCATCGTAATTGCGGAGGTAATAATAAATGCGTCCCAGTTCGTAATTAAATAAGCCGGGATTTCCAGCCCTTCCTTTGACATATACTTTTTCGGCATAAGCAAATTCGCGCCGGTTTATAAACTGATTGGATAAAATCTGGAATGCTGCCGGATTATTTGGAAGCAATGAGATCGCTTTTTCGTACATTTTTTCTGATTCTGCTACCTCACCCTGTGCCTTTTTCAGGAAACCCCACTGAACGTACCAATACGAATCGGCTGAATTTCCCCGAATCCCTTTCCTGATCTCCTTCTCCGCTTTGTCAAAATCCGGAATGCCCAACAGGCAATCGAGGTAAATATTGAAATATCCTTCCGATTTGGTGTTTGCATACAATTGCCCGTACAGTTCGGCAGCTTTACTAAACTCCTTGTTCTGGTAGTACTGACTGGCCAGAATTGACATATTCTGTACGTCAGTATTTTGCCCCCAAACGACTACGGGTGCCAACAGAAATATGATCCAGACCAAAGTCTTCATGAAAGCTTCTTAAAAATTGAACTACAAAAATAACAATCAAAAGCTTTCGCGACCCGTAAATCTGAAATTTGTGGCAGAAATTGAACCAGAGGACAGAACTTAAGTAATGTAAAAAAAAAGAGCCATATATCTCAAAAAGAATAGAACGCGGATTACAACGGATTAAGCGGATAATCGCAGATTAGAAATTTAATATGGATTATAAACGGATTTTTATTCATGCAAGCATGAATGATAAGAGCGTAAATGTGTGAAAATCATTCCGGCTTGTCGGAATGAAAATCCGTTGTAATCCGCCAGATCAGCGACAATCCGCGTTCCATGCTTATTTTATTACTTACTTCGGTTTTTAAAAGTAATTTTGCGAAAATTTGTACACGATGACAACAGAAATGAAAGGAAGGCAACGGCTTCCGCGGTGGATGAAAATGCAAATGCCCAAAGGCGAAAGTTATTCGAAGGTTAAAAATCTGGCGGCAGAACATCAGCTTCACACAATATGCACCAGCGGAAATTGCCCCAATATTGGCGAATGTTGGAACAGGGGAACTGCAACTTTTATGATTTTGGGCGACATTTGCACCCGAAACTGTAAATTTTGCGGGGTAACAACCGGTAAACCTTTTGCTCCTGATGCCGAAGAACCCAAACGGATTGCAGAATCAGTGCGTGTGATGCAACTGAAACACGCGGTGATCACCTCGGTTGACCGCGACGACTTGCCGGATTTGGGAGCCGGTTTTTGGGCTGAAACCATTCGCGAGGTAAAAAAACAAAATCCTGAAACAAGCATTGAAGTACTGATTCCCGATTTTCAGGGAAAAACCGAGCTGATTCAGAAAGTGATAGAAGCCGGACCTGAAGTTATTTCGCACAACATGGAAACCGTTGAACGCCTCACGCCACAAATTCGCAGCGCAGCCAAATACCGCACCAGTCTGGAAGTGATTCGCTACATTGCAGCTTCCGGAGTTGTAGCAAAATCGGGCATTATGCTTGGTTTGGGCGAAACAGAAACAGAAGTATTGCAGGTTATGGACGACCTTCGGGAAGTTGGCTGCAAAGTGATGACCATCGGGCAATATCTGGCGCCAACGCTGGCTCACATTCAGGTAAAGGAATACATTACTCCTGAACAATTTGAACGCTACCGAACAATCGGACTCGAAAAGGGTTTTTCTTATGTCGAAAGCAGTCCGCTGGTGCGATCGTCGTATCGGGCAGATGCACATGTAGAGGCATGAAAGATTATATGAATGACAACTATTGACAACAAATGACATAGAGATGGCCAATTTCAACTACGAAGACCTCGGTCTGAAAGACTATAAAGAATGCTGGGATTATCAGGAAACAATACATGCCCAGGTGGTTGCCGATAAACTGGAGAACAAAAAAAGCAGCGATATCAATCGTTTTTTGCTGGTCGAACATCCGCACGTTTACACCCTCGGGAAAAGCGGCGACGAACACAACCTGCTCATCAATGGCGATTTTCTGAAAAAAATCGATGCCGTTTATTACAAAATCAACCGTGGCGGCGATATTACCTATCATGGTCCCGGCCAATTGGTTGGCTACCCGATTATTGATCTTGAAAACTACAAAATCGGTGTGAAGGACTTCATTTTCAAAATGGAGCAGGCCATTATTCAAACCATTGCCGAATACGGTTTGGAAGGCGGCCTGAAAGATGGAGCCACCGGTGTTTGGCTGGATCCCACCATTCCGGCAAAGTCGCGAAAAATAAGTGCGATTGGCGTGCGCATCAGCCGGTATGTTTCCATGCACGGTTTCGCGCTGAATGTGAATACCGACATGCGCTATTTCAACTACATCAATCCATGCGGATTCATTACATACGGAGTCACTTCCATTGAAAAGGAACTTGGGAGAAAAATTGATATGCAGGAAGTGAAAGAGATTGTGAAAGCGAAGTTCAATCAGATTTATTGATCAGGATTGTTTATACGCCTGCTCAAGAAATGTCTCCCTGTATTCAAATATTTGCCGAAGTTGTTTCTTCACAAAAATGAAATGAGCGATTCGTCCCAGAAATCCGAACGGCAACTTGTAGGAAACACGGTCGGTCATTAAAACTCCTTTCCCCTGAACTTCGAAATGATGTTCATGGTGCCACATACTGTATGGTCCAAACCGCTGTTCGTCCACAAAAAAACGGCCCTCAGAAACATGGGTTATTTCGGTCACCCAATTGGTTGTTAAACCGGGAAATGGTGATACTTTATAGGTAATTATTTGTCCGGTGTACATTTTACCTGCTGCTACTGAAGTGATGATAAAACCCATGTGTTCAGGAGTAATTTTTGAAAGATTGCCGGGCGATGAGAAAAAATCCCATGCTTCGGCAATTGGTATTCCTACAAATTGTTTGACTTCCAAGGTGTAAATGCCAGAATGTGATTTAATTGTAATCATGATAAATGGTTTTTTTGTATCGGTTATTAAACCGGTAAGTGGAAATATTGTTTAATCAAATTACACATTTAATAAACAAAATGAATTTTGATTCTGCGATTTAGCGATAAAATGCACCTGTTTAGCACAGCCCAAAAGCATCCAAAAATAAAATTTATAACTTTGGCCGTTCCTTAAAATTAAAATCACTTTAAAACAACATACAATGGCATTGATTAACGAGAATTACCTGAAACTTCAGGCGGGATATTTGTTCCCCGAAATTGGAAGAAGAGTGCGCGAATTTGCAGCAGCCAACCCTGATAAAAATATTATCAGAATGGGGATCGGCGATGTTACGCAACCGCTGGTTCCGGCAGTAATAAAGGCTTTCCACGAAGGAGTTGAAGAATTGGCCAATGCTGCCACCTTCAAAGGTTACGGACCAGAACAAGGCTACGATTTTTTGCGCGATGCCATCGCTTTGAATGATTACCAAAACCGCGGAGTTGATATTTCGGCTGACGATATTTTTGTTTCAGATGGTTCTAAATGCGACACCGGAAACATTCAGGAAATATTTGGGGCAAGCAACAAAATTGCGATTTGCGACCCTGTTTATCCGGTTTATGCCGACACTACCGTTATGTCGGGCAAAACTGGTACGATGCAAAGCAATGGTTATTTCGAAGGAATTATCTACATGCCCTGCAACGAGGCTAATGGTTTTATTCCTGAATTGCCAACCGAACGTCCCGACCTGATTTTCCTTTGCTATCCAAACAATCCGACGGGAACCGTTGCAAGCAAAGAAGAACTGAAAAAATGGGTAGACTATGCCCACGCCAATAAGTGTATTATTCTGTACGATGCAGCTTATGAATCCTACATTACCGACGATTCGATACCCCATTCAATATTCGAAATTGAAGGTGCAAAAGAGGTTGCACTCGAATTCCGCAGTTTCTCGAAAACCGCTGGTTTTACCGGAACCCGCTGCGCATTTACAGTTATTCCGAAAGAGTTGAAAGCATTTGACAGCGAAGGAAATGCCCATCAGGTAAAACCGCTTTGGAACCGACGCCATACCACCAAATTCAACGGAGTTTCTTATCCTGTGCAGAAAGCAGCCGCTGCAATTTATTCTGAAGAAGGCAAAAAACAGGTAAAAGAAGTGGTTGATTATTACCTCGAAAATGCCCGCATCATGCGCGAAAGTTTGAAAGAAACTGGTTTCACTGTTTTTGGTGGAGTGAATGCACCATACGTTTGGGTGAAAACTCCGGATAACATGAAATCATGGGATTTCTTCGACAAGCTGCTGAATGAAGCCAATGTGGTTGGAACTCCCGGTTCAGGATTTGGTCCGTCTGGCGAAGGTTATTTCCGATTTTCAGCGTTTGCCGACCGGGCCAATGTGCTGGATGCGATGGAAAGAATTAAAAATCTGAGATAAAAAAAATATACTGATTCGATGACTTTGTGATCATCGAATCAGTTGATAAAACTTTTAGAAGTCAAATTTATGAGGCTTGATAATTATTCCTTGATCGGTTCTTCACCTGTCTGTAATAACACCTTATTCAATAATCTTTTTGAAAAATATCTTTCATTTTCAAGCCACTTCTCGAAAATTGACTTCAAATCATTTACCAGCCCTTTTTGTTTTGCTTTTATCAACAACCCGATTGAACCAATGCAGTTAACATCAAGTGATTCTGCAATCATTCTTGCTTTGTTATCATCAATTATCAAATAATCAGCATTCAATTCCTCATATAAGATTACCGATTCTGACTCCCCATAATCCATTATTACAGACAGATGATTCCTTGATTTGATCTTGACTACCCGTTTTTCAAGATAAAAAAGAAAATTTTTCTCAAATTCTGGATTCTCATATACTTGTAGTTCCTCCCATACTGCATTTGCGATGTAAAAATCACCAAATACCTTTTCTATTAGGTCAATATGCCCAACAATTCCAAGGGAAATTAACGCTCCTGTGTCTGCAATAACAATTTTCATCTGCTACAAGCCTCTTAATTTTTCAGCATCTGACATAATTTGATCAGCATCTAATAAAGAAACCGGTATTTTGTTCCTTGAAAGTGCCTTTTCAAATTCAAATCTTGTTAGCCCAGATAATTGAATCGCTTTACCAATAGTCAATTTCCCCTCTTGAAATAGCATCATAGCAGTTGCTGTCTGGAAATAAGATTTTAATTCTTGTTCAGATTCATTAAGTGCAACTAACATATCTGATGGTATATCGACTGGTATAGTAATGTTTTTCATTTTTTTTTTCAAAGATACTCACATTTATTGAAAATGCCTGTTGATCTTCCGATTTCGTAATCAGTTCGTCATTTCTGACAACATGGCAACTCCCTGTTCTATAAATGCATAAGGCAACTTCGAATACCTCCCCAACTTGATATTCCAAATTAGAAATTCAAGATTTCGAATTCTACATTATAAAAAATTGGAGGTCACAGTTTGCGACCTCCAATTTATGAATTTCTTCTTTTATAAGATCAAACAAAAATCCTAATCTATTTGCCTAAAAATTATCAGCTTCGACTTCGAAATAAGCTTGCGAATGTTCGCAAACAGGGCATTTCAATGGTGGTTTGGCCGATTCGTGCAGGAATCCACAAACACGGCATTTCCAAACAACTTTTCCTTCACGCTCAAATACTATACCTTCTTCGAGGTTTTGGTACAATTTGCGGTAGCGTTCTTCGTGGGCTTTTTCAATTTTTGCAATCGACCGGAACAATAATCCGATTCTTTTGAATCCTTCTTCATCGGCAATGCGTGCAAATTCAGGATACAATTCGGTCCACTCTTCGTTTTCGCCTTCAGCGGCAGCTTTCAGGTTTTCCATTGTTGTGCCGATTTTTCCGCCAGGATAAGTTGCTGTAATTTCTACCATACGTCCTTCCAGTTGTTTGAAGAACTGTTTGGCATGTGAACGTTCGTTCTCTGCAGTTTCCAAAAAGAGGGCGGCAATTTGTTCCAATCCTTCTTTCTGTGCGACTTTTGCTGCAAACTCATAACGGTTGCGGGCCTGCGATTCACCTGCAAATGCTTTTAACAGATTTTTTTCTGTCTGTGATCCTGCTAATTCCATGTATTAATATTTTTAAGTGAAATTGAATTTATTGAATTGAAATATTCCCTAAAGCTACAATTTTGAAACCCAATGGGAATGGTTTCTATGTAATTTAGATCCATTCAAAATTGGGATTGCATTATTTTGAGCGAATATATTTTCAGGATATTTCCCATTTATAACCGGTTTGAAAAAATTAGCAATTTGTCTACCTGGCGAATGCCGTTTTTTTATTGCAGGAACACAAAAAATAACGACATTTGCATCCTTTAAGCCTTAGTTCATGACTATAAACGAAATACAAAAAGAGATCGTCGAAGAGTTTTCAGCTTTCGAAGATTGGATGGATAAATACGGTTACCTGATTGAATTGGGAAATGAATTGAAAGATTTGGATCCGAAAGATAAAATAGATCAGTATATCATAAAAGGATGCCAGTCGAGAGTTTGGTTGGTTTCTGATTTTCAGGATGGGAAAATTATTTTCCGCGGCGAAAGTGATGCAGTAATTGTGAAAGGATTGGTAGCCCTGCTGCTTCGGGTTGTTTCGAACCGTACTCCGCAGGAAATACTCAACAATGAGCTTTTCTTTATCGATGAAATCGGTTTAAAACAACACCTGTCACCAACCAGGTCGAACGGCTTGTTGGCCATGATCAAACAAATTAAACTCTATGCTGTTGCATATAACAGAATTTCAGAAAAAGGAGATTGAGTGATGGATACAAGATTAGATTTGATTATTGAACGTCTGAAAGATGTTTATGATCCGGAGATACCGGTAAATATTTACGATTTGGGATTGATTTACAATGTTGATGTTGACGATGCCAACCAGGCAAATATCATAATGACATTGACATCTCCCGGCTGTCCTGTTGCAGATATGCTGGTTGAGGATGTGCGTCAGGCGGCGCTGGCTGTTGAAAATGTCGCAACTGTTGATGTTGATCTAACTTTTGATCCGCCCTGGGACAAATCGATGATGAGCGAAGAAGCCCGGCTGGAACTTGGATTTTTTTAATAGGTTATACTTTTACACAACCAGATTTTGCTGGTGTTTTTGAATAAATTTAAAAGACGGCTATCACCAATAGGGAATAGCCGTCTTTTTCATACAGGCCTTGCTGAAAATTGGAATGATGTTCAATACGACCTCAGAGAGGTCATATATTTATAGAAAATGATGATTATAAAGTTGTTCAACCCCAACTGGGGTTGAATATTCACTCGTGTGGTCTATTTTCTATAAACATTTTATCACTCTGTGATATTTCTTTAATTACTTTTTCTCTTTCAGATTTACCAGCAAATTCAATTCTTCCAGTTGTTCCGGAGAAATGATTGATGGACTGTCCATCATCACGTCACGCCCTGAATTGTTTTTCGGGAATGCGATGGTGTCGCGGATACTTTCCAGTCCGGCAAACATCGATGTCAGGCGGTCGAATCCGAAGGCGATACCGGCATGTGGCGGCGCTCCGAATTTAAAGGCATCCATCAGGAACCCAAACTGGTAATCGGCCTGTTCCGGAGTAAAACCAAGCATTCCAAACATTTTTGCCTGAAGCGTTTTGTCGAAAATGCGGACAGAACCTCCGCCAATTTCAACACCGTTGATTACCAAATCGTACGCATTGGCACGAACGGCTCCCGGATTGGTTTCCAGAAGTGCAATATCTTCAGGTTTAGGCGCGGTAAACGGATGGTGCATGGCGTAAAAACGTGCTGTATCCTCGTCCCATTCGAGCAATGGAAAATCAACCACCCACAATGGCTGGAACACATTTTTATCACGCAAGCCAAGCTGATTGGCCATTTCCAGACGCAGGTCGCCAATGGCTTTCAGCATTTTTTCTTTTACTCCTGAAAGAAGTAAAATCAAGTCGCCAGGCTTGGCGCCAAATACTTCGGCCCATTTCTGAAGGTCTTCCGGAGAATAAAATTTATCGACCGAAGATTTGATGGTTCCATCGGTATTCACTTTCACATAAACCAACCCTTTTGCCCCAACCTGCGGACGTTTCACCCATTCGGTCAGCGCATCCAATTGTTTGCGGGTATATTCAGCGCAACCTTCGGCACAAATCCCGCCGATGAATTCGGCATCGTCGAATACGGGGAATCCTTTGCCTTTTACCAAATCGGTCAGGTTTTTAATTTTCATTCCGAAGCGAATGTCCGGTTTGTCCGATCCGTAGCTTTCCATTGCTTCGGAATAAGCCATGCGCGGAAATTCGGTAATTTCAATTCCTTTGATTTCTTTGAACAGGTATTTGGTCAGCCCTTCAAACATGTTCAGGATATCTTCCTGCTCCACGAAAGACATTTCGCAGTCGATCTGGGTAAATTCAGGCTGACGGTCGGCGCGTAAATCTTCGTCGCGGAAACATTTTACGATCTGGTAATAGCGGTCGAAACCGGCCACCATCAGCAGTTGCTTTAATTGTTGCGGCGATTGTGGCAAAGCGTAAAATTCGCCTGGATTCATACGCGAAGGAACCACAAAGTCGCGTGCTCCTTCCGGAGTAGATTTGATCAGAACCGGAGTTTCAGTTTCAATAAAATTTTGACCATCGAGATAGGTGCGGGTTGCAAACGCCATCTTCGAACGCAGAATAAGTGTATCGCGAACAGGCGCACGGCGCAGGTCGAGGTAGCGGTATTTCATGCGGATTTCGTCGCCGCCATCGCTTTCGTCTTCGATGGTAAACGGAGGTGTTTCCGAGCTGTTCAGGATATTGAGTGCAGTTACGGCCAGCTCAACTTCGCCGGTCGGAATATTTTTGTTTTTGCTGCTGCGTTCGCGAACAGTTCCGGTCGCCTGAATCACATACTCGCGGCCAAGCTGATTGCCCATTGCAGCAACCGACTGCTCCGTTTTTTCATCGAAAACCAACTGGGTAATCCCGTAACGGTCGCGAAGATCGATAAAAGTCATGCCGCCAAGGTTGCGAACGCGCTGCACCCAGCCGGCAAGGGTTACCATTGAACCCTGATGATTGATGCGGATTTCGCCGCATGTATGTGTTCTGTACATATTTGATTCTGTTTTGTTCGGTGCAAAAATAAGCAGTTTTTGGAATAATTGGCGGGGAAAAGTCAGTTTCGGGAGATTATTGGCAGCTTTTACACCTAACAGGTTTAAGTAACCTGTTAGGTGTGGGGCAACATGATAAAAGCATTCAGTCCGGCTTCTGTTTTAAACCCCTCTAATTCGAGAGGTTTAGATTACTTTTTCTTTTTCGTACTTTTCAAGAGTTTTTTCTCATCACCATCAAGTTTGCGTTGAAGTTTTTTTACATCTTAGGCTGGATGAAGGTCTTCCGGAACTATTCCTCTTTGGGTTAGCATATTCCTGACAGCAAGGTTGTTGTCAACATGTTCTTTTTCAATTTTAACTTGCCCTTTTAAATCTTTGCTTTGAACATTCAACCCGGTCATTTCAGCAGCCAGGTCTTTGGCTTTTATGCTGATTGTGGGTAGAAAATCTGCAACCGGACGATTATCTGGCACGCTCATTTTGCGTTTAAGCATCTGGGTATTTAACCTGAACAAAGCCTGGTCGCCTTTACTTCTGATTACAGCAAACCCCTGGTTGTCAACACCTCGTTCGTAAAGAATGCCTGACAGTTGTTTTTCCGTTTGGCTCAATTTTTCGCGTGCCTTTACACGTTCATATTCCAATAACCGTTGTTCAACTAACTCTGCTCTGCGGGTTTGTATTGCAAAATAGTTTTGGGCAAATGCTATTTCCTCTTTTCGGCTGTCTCCATTTTGAGCAATTAAATAACAGGCGTAGCGTGTTAAAAGCTCTTTCAGTATTTGAACCAATTTCGACCATTTTCCTGATGTCAGGAAAATGGTTTTCTATTTCTTCTGATTTCATCGGTTAATTATAAGGTTATCTGATTTGCAGGATGGTTACATCTGTTTGTTGTACATTGATTTTTTAATTAGTATTTCGCTAAAAAGCCCGCCACCATTCGTCCCGTTGAGTTTTTGGCCGTCCTGTCGGTAGGAAAGCCTCCCTGTTAAAGAAAATCGCCGTCCTGTTAAGGGGAAAACCCGTCCTTTTGAGTTTTTTGCCTCCATGTTAAGATTTTGGATGTCCTGTTAAAAGGGAAGCCGTCCTGTTAATGGGAACGCTGTCCTTTCGCGGCTTTCAGAGACTTTTTGGAAATTTACCAGTCTAAAAATTGAAAGGGATTCAATCCCAAAAAACAGGAAGGAATCCCTTTGAACTTTTGCACCGGCTAGCTTACCGGAGTGGCTGTTTCTTTTTCCTTTGTGCCGGCATTTTTCACCTTCCAGTAGTCGCTGTTGTAACCTTTCAGACGGTCGGGGGTACGCCAGAAAGCAAATTTGCCACATTCGCGTATTTCGTCAACTGCCCGTTTCAGGTAGGTAAAGGCCTTGTCGCGGATAAGCATGGCTTCGCTCACTTCTTTGCGTTCGCCGTTGGTAGCACCCAACAAATCGCCCATACGGTCGGAAACGTCGGCGGCTGTGTCGAGCAAGGGCATCTCAAAATTAATGGCCACAAGTGGCTCCGGATTTGCCTTCCCTACCACAGAAAGGTCGTTCAAATCCTGCACCATGTCGGCGTTGGTGTCGCCCTGGGCAATCTCGTCAACCCGGCTAAGCAGCCCATCAAATTTGCGGAAAGCAAAACGAAAATCGTGGATCAGTTGGTTTCGTAAATCAAAAGCTGCCGGTGCCTGGTCTTTCCAGGCCTGTTCAGCCTCCTGACGGGTGTTGCGTTCTTTGTTCCAAAGCGATTGCGCTTCGCGGCAGGCACCTGCACGGACAGGCAAGGTGAGTACAAAATTCCAGTCGAGGCCAACTTTCATTAAAGCTTGCTGGTCGCCTTTGCACCAGTGGTAAAGGTTTTCGGCTTCCTGTACAAACACATCGATAGGAATGTTGGGAGTAAGAACGTCTGCGGGTTTGATTGCAGAAATGACGGGTAACAGTTCGTTGTAATCGGTAGTTGATGACATAAATTAGTAATTTTAATTGGGTTTATGACAAGCAAGTTACGCCAATTTATTTAAACAATCAGTCTGTTGTGAACAAAATTTTTGGGAGATACAGTTTTTTTTAGGTTGAATTTTACGTAAGAAGAACAAATTAAGGTGCCTGCGAATAACAAATTACTTTTACTTTTGACACTTCGGTTTTGCACATTGCATCGCTTTACAACTTTTTACCTGACCTATGGATCTTTTTAACGACGAATACTTTATGCGACAGGCGCTTCAGGAAGCACAACAGGCTTTTCAGGAAGGTGAAATTCCGGTTGGCGCAGTGGTGGTTTCGCAAAACCGCATCATTGCCCGCGCCCACAACCTCACCGAAACGTTGACTGATGTAACCGCACACGCCGAAATGCAAGCCATTACTTCCGCAGCCAACTTGCTGGGCGGAAAATACCTGAACGAATGCACCTTGTATGTTACAATTGAGCCTTGTGTGATGTGTGCCGGCGCTTTGGGCTGGTCGCAGATTGGCAAAGTAGTTTATGGAGCATCCGACGAAAAACGGGGTTTCCGCAAATTTGCCCCGGAAGCTTTACATCCCAAAACCGAGGTTGTTTTTGGCATTCTGGAAAACGAATGTGCGCAATTAATGAAGGAGTTTTTTCAGGGGAAGAGATAGAAACAGCCTTGATGTCCGTTCGCTAAAGCGGAACGGCAAAGGATAGTAGCTTTGATGATCATATAGAGTTATCCTTTGCCCCCGATTTTCATCGGGGCAGGCTGTTTACCTTTAGGCAACGGTTTCGATAACAAACCCCACCTTTTTCAAATCATCCCAATAGCCCGGATAGGATTTGGTGATTACCATCGGATCGAGAATTTCAACGGGTCCGTAAATTTGACAGGCAGGCGCAAATGCCAAAGCCATGCGGTGATCGTGATAGGTTTCGATTTCGGGGACAGCCTGTTTTTCGAGCGGAAAGGTACCGTCCCATTTCAGTTCTCCATGTGCCGGTTCGGTAAGCTGAGCGCCAAATTTGGCCAATTCATCCTGAAGGGCGGCAATGCGGTTGGTTTCTTTTATTTTCAGGGTTTCCAATCCGGTAAAATGAAAAGGGATTTGTTTCATCACGCATAAAACGGCAAAAGTCTGCGCCACATCCGGATTTTCAATAAAATTAAGCTGCAAAAATTTGGGTAGCGGCTGACCATTTTTCACCAGGCGCGATCCTTTTTCAGTAGCAAGTGTTTCAATGCCCAATTGCCCGAACCATTTGGCAATCATCGCGTCTCCCTGCAAGCTTTCGGTGGTCAATCCGGTTAATTCCAGATCAAGCTCATCGACCAAAACAGCCATTTCGTACCAGTACGATGCACCCGACCAGTCCGCCTCAACAGAAAACGGGCGGGCTTTGTAGGTTTGTTCAGCGATGCGGATTTCGTTGCCTTTCCAAACATGCTGAACCCCAAATTGCTCCATCAGTTTCAGTGTCATTTCGATGTACGGACGCGACATGATTTTATTTTTCAGGCGCAATGTCATGCCACCTTCAACGGTTGGAGCAATCATCAGCAAAGCCGAAATATACTGACTGCTCACGCTGCCGTCCAATTCGAGCACGCAGCCTTTCAGGTGCGATCCGTAAATTTTCAACGGAGGGAAACCATCATTTTCGAGGTATTCTATTTTTGCACCGAGTTTATGCAATGCATCCACCAGAATCCCAATTGGGCGCTGTTTCATCCGGTCGGAACCGGTAATTGTCCATTCGCCCACGATTTGCGAGATAAATGCAGTTAGGAAACGCATCGCAGTTCCGGCATGGCCAATGTCGAAATGATTTGTATTCGAGTTGAAAACCTTTTCCATCACCCGCGTATCGTCGCTGTCCGAAAGATTTTCAATCGGGTAAGGGCTGTAACTAAGCGCATGAATAATCAGCGCGCGGTTGGCGATACTTTTTGATGCCGGAAGAACAATGCTTCCCTTCAGGGTTTTATCGGATTTGGAAACAAGGTATTTCATTTTTTATTTTTTTCAACACAAAGGCACGAAGGCACAAAGCTTTACCATGCTTTTTCTGAAATAATTATCTTCGTGACTTTGTGGCTTCGTGTTTAATTTTCACTACAGATTTTGATAATATTTTAACGCTTCAACAATCAGTTCTTTCGGGCAATCAACATTGATTTCAACTTTCCCGATTTCAGGAATAAGCGTAAAATTGATGCGTTTGCCTTCGTTCTTTTTATCGTGGGTCATGAGTTGGTACAAAGCGTCGAAATCGCTTTCCTGAATGTCGAATTTTCCGTATTTGGCAATCAGCCAGCCTGAAATACTGTTCAGTTCATCAATGCTCAGTCCACATTGTTTTACCGACAAATAAAGTTCGGCAATCATTCCGTAAACCACCGCGTAACCGTGCAAAATGGGGCGACCGGTTTTCATGGCATAACTCTCGAAAGCATGGCCGATGGTGTGCCCAAAGTTCAGTGCTTTTCGGATATTTTGTTCGGTCAGGTCGTTCAGCACATGCCATTCTTTGATCGCAACTGAATGTGAAATAATCTCCTGAAGTGCATCATAATCGATGTTGTCCATATCAAACGTCAGCAGCTCATCCCAATGTTCGCGGCTTTTAATCAACCCGTGTTTGAGCATTTCAGCATAACCCGAAAGAAAATTTTCGTGATCGATGGTTTTCAGGAAATTGGTGTTGATGATGACAGAATTGGGTTCCATGAAAATCCCAATTTCGTTTTTCAGGCCATTAAAATTGAAGCCCGTTTTTCCCCCAATTGAGGCATCGACTTGTGCCAGCAAGGTAGTGGGGATGTTCACAAAATCCAGTCCCCGTTTAAAAGTTGAAGCTGCAAAACCTCCCAGATCGGTCAACATTCCACCGCCCAGATTGATCAGCAAGGATTTGCGGTCGGCTCCGTTGTTGCCCAGAAAGTCCCAAACCAGCCCAACCGACTGGATATTTTTGTTTTCCTCTCCTGAAGGAATTGCGAGATATTTGATCGAAAATTCATCAAGAACAGCTTGAACCAATGGTAAACAAAAACCTGCCGCGGTTTTATCGGTAAGTAAAAATACTTTTCCTTCAGGATAGCTTTTTACTATTTTTCGAAGTTCGTCTGCAATGTGTTGTGAAAAGACGATATTTGAATGTACTTTTGAATCAGTCATAAAGTATAAAATTAACTTCGGCAAAGTTAACAAAGCTCAGATTTTGTAGGCAAAAAGGACTTATTATTTACAATTTTATCAAAGACCATGGAATTTTCGAATCAAAAAAGAAGCAAACAAATCAAACGCTACTTTAATATCATCGGTATTGTCATCGTTTTGACAGGACTTGGATTGCTTTGGCTAAAGATCGATGTCGGAGTAATGATCGCGGTGGGTGTATTTGCTGTTTATGTTGGAATCTCGCAATTCGCTAATCTTTGTTACGTATTTTTCAGTACCGAAAACGATAAAGTTCTGATTAAATATTACCCCATTATTTCTTTCCTGAAAAAAGATTACGGTTCGATTGAATTTTCGCAAAAGGCGTTGGTTAACTTCAGGATTGAGAGATCAATGGGTTTCTCGGATATTGAGATTGCGATCCGAACTAAACGCGGAATTGCCGAATATCCAATGATCAGCTTGTCAGCGCTCAGCAAAGTGGAAATTGAGCAGATCAGTAATGCCTTAAAGGAAATTATTGGTAAGAAGGAATTGCTTTCCAAAAATTAGAAAAAAAAAATGCCACCAAATCTCCAAACCACTAAATTTCACCAAAATCCAAATGAGTTGATGAGTGAACTAAATAAAACCATTGATATGATTTCAAATCAACATGACCACAATACTTATAACAGGTATAAGGAACCCATTCCGAAAGAGCTGGATGCAATCGGCAAATTAATGCATAAGTCATTTGCGAATAACGAGTAAACGACTGGGTTATTTGATAAATTTTAATGTTGTAAATATTGGACAAGGCATAAAACGGTTTGCAAACTAAGATTTTGGTGAAATTTGGTGGTTTAGTGTTTTGGTGGCAACAAAGTAGTTTCGAAGCGGACTCTTTATTTTAATATTGATAGTCACTTTTCTCAGTATTTTTCAATTGTGTTTGGGGAATTGTTTATAAAAGTAACCACTTAGAAATGGAATACTCTGATAATCTTGAATATAAAATAGCCATTTCGCTGATTCCGGGAATTGGAGCAGTGACAGCCCGAAACCTGATTGCTTATGTCGGCAGTGTGAAAGGC